>NZ_JBFRJM010000015.1:12782-40096 GCF_041468865.1 Vibrio sp. 10N.286.52.C3
TGCAGCAAAAGTCGGAAATATATAACTCAATTGCATACACGGTCATCGTAATAAGAGCGATTATTTGATATAAGGTATGCAATTCAAATTTGGAGTATCAATGGCTTATGGCGATTTCTTTAAACTTCGAACTCATTCGTGAACATAACGAAAAACTGGCAAATTTAGGATACCTCGCTGAGCAGATCCTACATTTAGACCCTGGCAGTGCGATTACGCGATTGCGTGGCTTTGCCGAAGAAGTCACCAAAGAGATTTATGCCATTGATGGTTTAGCAAGGCTTCCGCAGGCAAGCTTTATGGAACTGCTAAAGAACGATGCTTTTATTGATGTCACTGAATCACGCCTTCGAGATCAGCTTCATTTCTTGCGAGTAGAAGGAAATGACACTGCACATGGTGGTGACGGTTCGACGCGTAAAGCTTATGCGGCACTGGGTACTGCTCACTCTTTATCTCAATACCTCGCGATTAACTATTACGGCTTTCAAGTGTCCGAGCTCAATGAGCTTGTATATCCAGAGGCTCCTACCTCAAGCTCTTTAACGCAAAAGCAACTTGATAAAGCTATTGAAGAGAACGAACAGAAGCAACAAGCGCTGTTTGATGAATTAGAGCGCGAGCGCCAGAAGCGACAAGCAGCAGAAACTCAGGTCGAGCTAACGGCTGAACAACTCAAGCAAGCAAAAGCACAGGCGAAATCGCGTAGTCAACAAACGGCGAACAGCCTTCAATGGGATGAAAATAAAACTCGTCAGTTGTTAATTGATACATTACTGGCTCAAGCTGGTTGGGATATTAACGATCCAGAAAAAGTAGGCATTGAAGTTGAAGTCGAACACCAACCGACAAACTCCGGAGTAGGATATGTTGATTATGTTCTTTGGGACGACGACGGTACGCCACTTGCCGTTGTCGAAGCGAAACGTTCGCGTGAACATATGCAAAAAGGCAGAGAGCAAGCTCGCTATTATGCTGAAGGTCTAGCAAAGCAACATAACTGTCCAGAGCCGATTGTGTTTTATACCAATGGCTATGAGATTTGCATTTGGGATACCAAGCAATACAACACCTATCGTCAGGTGTTTGGCTTCTATTCCAAAGATAGCCTGAAGTTTTTGCAATACCAGCATTTACATAAAGATCCAAACTTAGAACAACTCAACCCTAGCGCGAATATTGCAGGTCGACCTTATCAGATTGAGGCGATCAAATCGGTGACCAACCAATTCCAAAATCAGCGCCGTAAAGCATTGATTGTTCAAGCAACAGGAACGGGGAAAACTCGTGTATCCATTGCATTAGTTGAGTTGCTACTTCGTTCTCGCTGGGTTAAGCGCGTGCTATTCTTGTGTGACCGTAAGGAGCTGCGCCGTCAAGCCGATGGAGCGTTTAAAGACTTTTTACCAAGTGAACCGCGTTGTGTCATCGGGGAGAAAAACCAAGTCGACCAGTCAGCTCGTGTATTCGTCTCGACTTACCCGGGTATGATGAACCGATTCTCACAATTGGATGTAGGCTTCTTTGATTTGATCATTGCCGATGAATCACACCGTAGTATCTATAACCGCTATCGTGACATTTTCGACTACTTTGATGCAATGCAGGTAGGTTTAACTGCAACACCAGTCAAGTTCATTGCGCGTAACACTTATGACTTGTTTGGATGTGAAAATGGCGACCCAACCTTTAACTTCGACCTAGCAGAAGCGATCTCGCATGAGCCACGTTTCCTAAATCCATTCAGAGTAAAAGAGTTCACTACCGAATTCTTACGTGATGGTATCCACTACAGCAAACTCACTCCAGAACAACAAGCGCAGCTTGAAGAAGATCTAGGAGAAGAAGAGGCGCAAAATACCACCATTAAAGGCAAAGACATTGGCAAGAAGATTTTCAGTGTCGAAACCGACAGTGCCATCCTAGAGAACTTGATGGAAAATGGCATTAAAGATGCCACTAAGTCGCTAGTGGGGAAAACCATCATCTTTGCGCAAAACCAAGCGCATGCTGAACAACTTGAGAAACTCTTCTGTGAAGATCTGTATCCACAATACGGCAGTAAAGTGTGTAAGGTGATCCACAATGCCGTTGATCGACCAGAAGCTCGAATTGACGAGTTTAAAAAGCCAGATAACGATTTCCGTATCGCTATTTCAGTAGACATGATGGACACCGGTATCGATGTTCCAGAAGTGGTCAACCTTGTGTTTGCACGCCCTGTGAAATCTTGGGTGAAGTTCTGGCAGATGATTGGGCGTGGTACAAGACTTTGTCCAGATCTGTTTGGCCCCGATAAAGACAAAGAAGAGTTCTTGATTTTCGACCACTATGGCAACTTTGAATATTTTGAAGAAGAGTATGTAGAAGCAGACACTGGCGTTAGCCGTTCACTGCTGCAAACCGTCTTTGAAGCACGCTTACAACTTGCCGATGAAGCTCAAAAGCGTGCCGACGTTAAAGCCTTTGAGCTCGCTTGCGCGCAGATGAAAGCGGATATTTGTGACCTACCCGAAGGCGCAATTGCCGTTCGCCGTGAGCTGAGAAACGTAAAACAGCTCCAAGAAACTGATCAGTTACTCCAAATGAATGGTTCCACTAGGCATTTACTGGAAACTACAATCGCGCCTCTGATGGGAAATCGCACACTAAAAGACAAAGATGCCTCAATGCTGGATCGCTTAACCTCACAAATTCAAAGTGCTCAGTTATCAGGTAGTAGTGAGATCGAAAACCTAAAAGCGGATTACATCTCTCGCTTACAAAACCTAGCAGTGACCATTACAGAAGTGCGCAAACAAGGCGATGAAATCGCAAGAGTGCAAACCCAGAAATACTGGCAAGACATTACGCTAGAGCAGCTTGAAAACACACGCACTAAACTGCGTGGGATTATGAAGTTCAAAAAGAAAGAACTGTCTCCCTATGAGAATATTCAGACAACCACAGCGCAAGATGGCGAGGTTCGTGAAACTGACCGTGTGGTGGTTATCGGTGATGAAACAGAAGCCATGGTTTACCGTAAGCGTTTGAAAGATATTCTCGATAAAATGCTCGCTGATAATCCTGTATTACAGAAGATTCATAACAACCAAGCAGTGACAGAAGATGAACTAAAATCACTGACTTCAACAATTTTAACGCAGCACCCCGGTGTTGATGCGAATGCTTTGAACGCTTTTTATGGAAGAACTTCAGAAGAGCTGAGCCAAACGTTGGTTCAGCTAGTGGGTTTAGACGCCGATCTCGTCAATCAACGCTTTACCGATTTCATTCAAAATAACCAACTTAGCTACAAGCAAGTGCAGTTTTTGAATCAATTGAAACGCTTTATTTGTCAGAACGGGCGTATCAAAGTCGCAGATTTATACGAGGGGCCGTTTGAGCGCCTAACCGATGGCGAAGGCTTAGATATCTTCACCGATTCAAAAGCGGACGAGCTTGAAGCGTTAATGCAGCCATTTTTGATGCCACATTAACCAAACGGTCATTCAAAACACCGAAAAGGGAGTTTGTAAGGTTACGAACTCCCTTATTCATTATAAAATCTCATAATCTACACCTCTTAACTTTGTCGTTTGCAAAGTTAACAGCCACTAAAAGAAGAGCGCATTATGCTAACTGGTCAATTACGTAACGATATCGATGGTCTGTGGGAAAAATTTTGGACGGGTGGGGTAACCAACCCGCTGGTGGTGATTGAACAGATCAGTTACTTAATGTTCTCTCGCATGTTAGATATGCAAGAAACTACGGCAGAGAAAAAGGCTAAACGTACAGGTAAACCGTTTAATCGTCAGTTCCCAGAAACGCCTGAAGGTCAATTATTACGTTGGCAGAACTTCAAAAACATGTCGGGTGCAGAACTGCTTCCTCACCTGCGTAACAACGTTTTTCCTCACTTTTCTGATATCGAGCTTAATGGTTCAGACATCGCACAGTTCATGGCTGATGCGGATGTGGAGATCCGCAGCGAATCGGTACTGCTATCTGCGGTTGAAATGGTTGATAAGCTTCCGCTCGAGCAGAGTGATGTTAAAGGTGATATCTACGAATATCTACTGAGTAAGCTCTCTTCTGCTGGCATTAACGGACAATTCCGTACACCTCGTCATATCATCGACATGATGGTTGAAATGCTGGATGTGCAACCAACAGATGTGATTTGTGACCCTGCGTGTGGAACCGCGGGCTTCCTTTCTCGCGCAATGGAATACCTAACGCGCACTCACACCAGCCCAGAAAGCATTTACCAGGATGAAGACGGCAATAACGTTTACACCGGTGACATGTTGCACGAATACCAAGATCACATTAATAATAAAATGTTCTGGGGTTTTGACTTCGACACCACAATGCTACGCGTTTCAGCAATGAACATGCTGCTACACGGGGTAAGCTCTGCCAATATCACCTACCAAGACAGCTTGAATAAGAACTTTGCAGGCAAAGCGCAAGAAGAGAATTTCTTCGACAAAATTCTAGCTAACCCACCGTTTAAGGGTAGCCTAGATGAGCAGTCGGTAAATCCGCAAGTGCTTTCAATGGTGAAAACCAAGAAAACCGAGCTGCTATTTGTGGCGTTAATCCTGCGCATGCTTAAGCTAGGCGGCCGCAGCGCAACCATCGTGCCTGATGGCGTCTTGTTTGGCAGTTCAAAGGCACACAAAGACTTACGTCAAGAACTGATTGAAAACAACCAATTAGAGGCAATGATCTCACTACCTAGCGGTGTATTTAAGCCGTATGCTGGGGTATCTACTGGAATTCTTATCTTCACCAAAGGCGGCAGCACCGACAATGTTATGTTTTATGACATGCAGGCAGACGGCTATTCACTAGATGATAAGCGTAACCCAATCAAAGATAATGATATTCCAGAAGCTCTCGCGAAATGGAAGCGTTATAGCGAGCTATACGAAGCGAATGATACAGCCACATTGAAAGAAGAGTTTGGTGATAAAACGCAGAAAGCCTTTATGGTTTCAGCTGAAGACATTAAAGCGCAAAAGTATGACCTTTCTATCAACCGCTACAAAGAAGTGGTGTATGAGGAAGAAGTGTATGAGGACCCTAAGGTGATTCTTGCTAAGCTGAAAGCGCTTGAGAATGAGATTCTGGCTGACTTGAATGAGTTGGAGGGGATGTTATGAGTCAAAACTTTGTCTCATTGGGAGAAATAGCTCAATTTATCAATGGTGACCGAGGGAAGAACTACCCTGCTAAAGGCTCGTTTGTCGACGAGGGTGTAGCTTTCATAAATGCAGGCAGTCTAAGCCAAGAACATAGTATTGACTCTTGTAGCCTTAATTACATTACTGAAGCAAAGTACGATTCATTAAGTAGCGGCAAAGTAGCTCAAGGAGACATTCTATTTTGTCTTCGTGGCTCTATTGGTAAATTTGCGCTAATTACAGAGCAAATGACAGGGGCTATTGCATCATCATTAGTTATTGTCCGGCCTTCTGAAAAAGTGTTCACGGGTTACTTAAAACACTATTTTGCTAGTAACCTTTGTAGACGTGAAATAGATAATTTTGAAAATGGTGCTGCGCAACCGAACTTGTCCGCAACCGATTTAAAAGAGTTTAGAATCCCGCTCCCACCGCTAGTAGAACAAAAACGCATTGCAGCCATTTTGGATAAAGCTGATGCCATCCGCCAAAAGCGCAAGCAAGCCATCGATCTAGCCGATGAGTTCCTACGCAGCGTCTTTTTGGATATGTTTGGTGATCCGGTTACTAATCCGAAAGGGTGGAAGGTTAAAAATATAGTTAATCTCGCATCTACAGAAAAGCATTCGATTAAACGAGGTCCGTTTGGTGGGGCATTAAAGAAAGAGATTTTTGTTGATTCAGGGTACTTAGTGTATGAGCAATATCATGCATTAAACAATAATTTTGATTTTGCTCGATATTTTATTGATGAAAGAAAATACCAAGAGCTTGAGGCGTTTAAGGTGAATGCTGGCGATATTATTATCAGCTGTTCAGGTGTTAATCTAGGTAGACTCGCAATAGTTCCAGAGGGTAGCCCTGCAGGAATAATAAATCAGGCTCTCCTTAAGGTTAAACTTGATGGGTCAAAAATATGTAATGAAATGTTTGTGGCAATTTTCACTCACCCAAACTTTAAGAGTGCGTTTTTTGGTGAACATCGAGGAAGTGGTGTTCCCAACTTCCCTCCTATGAGTACATTTAAGGAGTTTAGTTTCATCATCCCTCCATTAGATGAACAAAAACGGTATCTAAAGGTCGTTAACAAAGTAAAAGTTTTAAAAAGTAGAATAGAGCTTTCATTATCGTCAGCTAGCGAACAATTCAATGCTATATCCCAAAAAGCCTTCGCTGGCGAACTTTAAACCAAGCCCCAAATAAACTCTCAAATTAGCAATGCTGAGGTTCTTCAGCATTGCTATCAACAACAATGACTATCCTGTATTGCTTATCCCGGTCAACCCTTAAATTACTCAAAGATTCAGTTACGAAAACGGGTCATCAAAACTTGAACTCCCACAGCCAAAACTATCATCGTCAAAAAGGCTAGAATCATCGAAACAACTGTTTGTACTGTCATCGAACAAACTGTTGTTCATGCTATCGTCACTCAGTGAACTGATTGAGTCGTCAAAGAGACTGGTGTTATCAAAGCTATCCGATGAATCTATGCCGAATGGATTGCCTTCCACATCCACACCTCCTATGCCACCTACCATAGGTAACCCGTTTGCAGGGTTAATCGCATTGTCATCAAACGTTGTGGTGTCTTCTGAAAACAGAGTGCTTTCGATAGTGTCGGATTCAAACTGATCATCCTGGTCGTTACTGGGCGTGGTGTCTGAATGTTCACTGCCTGAAGCTGTATCTGAAGTTGAAGCCATAGGGGAAAAGTCGCTGGTCTCAGTCATGTGAGAGACGAAAAAGTAGCTAAACACTCCGATGAAGATCCCGAAAGGTATCGCCAGCGAGCCAATCATGAGGCCGATGGCAGGAAAAAGAATAGCTAAGATATATTTCATATAGAGCCTCATAACTCGGCATGTTAGAAAACTAGATGTTCAAATCATCCTTATGTCTAAACAATAGCAACCCAACCATTTTGTGTTGTTATCAATGTTGAGATTTGCAGTCCATCCTTCACTAATAGTATTGACTCAATTTTTAATTTGTATATGTGATGTCAACTCTATAAATATATGCAATTTGATGATAATAGTATGAGTTAACTCGCTGATTTGTATCAGCATAACCACTTAAAGTTAATGATTACCGCTGAACATGAATATCACCAAGCTATCTCTAACCAATTTCCGCTCATTCCAGCAAACACAAACTATCGAGTTTGCACCAGTCACCTTATTGTTCGGCCCAAATAGTGTCGGTAAGAGCAGTGTCCTTATGGCTCTGTTTTACTTACAGCATGTTATCAATAAGGGGCAATGTGACCCTCAGCGAATTGAAGCGCTCGGAAATAAATACGTTGGCGGCTTTAAGAACCTTATAAACGGTAAAGATCTCTCTAAAACCATGGTGATTAAGGTTGAGTACCAAAAACCAAAAAACCAGGCAGGACACAGTTTCGATGATAGCACTTGGTTTATTGAGGGTTTACATCAAAAAGCGGCTCAGTTAGGTGAGGCCGTATCTGAACCTCTACTCAATATGAGTAGCCCTAGTGAATGGGCCGACGAGATCGCGATTGAGTTTGAAATCAAGTGGTCTCACGCTGAAAAAACAGCGTTTGTCTACCGCCAATCTGTGTGGTTAGACAACGAGTTCATTCTGGAAGTGAAGAACACCAAGCCGAACGACAACGCTGAAGTGAGCCGAGTTAACTATCTTCATCCTTTATTTAAAACGGATGACGAAGATGACACAGAAATGGCTTATCGGGAAGATGGCTCCTGCGGTGAATTTCATCACCATGTTTTAGAAGCAGCAACCTCTACCCCAATAGATGTATCGTTACCGAATAGTCAACAAATGTTTCTTCACGCTCCATTTCACTTTCAATCTCGATCAGGTGCACTACCAAGGCTAGATAAAAGGTTAGAAACGAGCTTAGAGTCCGAACATGACTTGATTACTCGCAGAATCGAGGAGATTTTTAGTGATGTGATTGTCGCATCGCTCGCCAACCTAAACGATGTTCTTTCAGACAGCGTTGCTATTGGACCACTAAGACAAATTCCTGATTCTACTTTCGATGCTGAAGATAAGGTGATTCAAAAGGATTGGTACTCGGGTAAGGCGAGTTGGGACACCATTTTCAATGCCGATATGGAGGTGGTTCATCGAGTTAACCGCTGGATGGCAGGCCGTGATTGGCTTGATCTTGGTTATGCCTTGGTTGAAAAGTCTGAGCAAGGGCGAATCGACTATATCAATGATGGCGATAAGTTTAGTGATTTCACACGTAGACAACTGGATGAAGCGTCTAGCGAAGGTGTCAATCATAAGTATTTTTCTTCACGAGAGTATCAACACGACGTGGTTACTTTATGGGACCTTTCAAATGATATTGAGGTGTCAGCGAGTGACGTTGGTGCCGGTATTTCACAAGTTTTCCCCTTGGTGGTTGCAGCAGAATCGAACAAGCGTGGCCTGATTTGTTGTGAGCAACCTGAATTGCATTTACATCCCAAAGCACAAGTTTCATTGGGTGATTTGTTAACTCAAACAGACAGTAAAAACCACTACCTCATTGAAACTCACAGTGAGCATCTGATCCTGCGCTTACTTCGCCGTATCAGAGAAACGACAGATCAAGCGTTGCCAAGTGGCTTTACGCCAGTTAGCAAAGCGGATCTCTCTATTGTCTACCTAGAGTCTTCTGATGCAGGAGTTGTGGCACATAAAACACTGCTTACCGATGATGGTGATTTAGAAACAGGTTGGCCGAGTGGTTTCTTTGATGAAAGAGATGAGGAGCTTTTCTAATGTACAAGGAGATTGCACTCGACCCTCACTGTATGTCGGAATATCACTATTATGCGTTGCTTAAAAGTGCCTTTGGTTTTGAAAATGGTCGATATCTGGTAGCCCCAACTAAAGAGTGGGTTAGGGAGGCGTATCAAAGTGTTAAGGCTTCTGATATTGCGCCAACTAAGAAAAAGTCAGTGACTAATTTTCTTAATAAGTTGCAGCGAGATAAAGCTAATCCTTTCATTGTGTTACCGAAAGATCGAGCAGATTCAACACTACAGAGTGGGTATGAGAATTGGCTCAATTGGATGACATCACAACACTCACTAAGAGCATTCAACGCCGTTGTGTCAGAGCAAGCGGGCGCAGAACATATCAATTATGAGCAGATCATAGATGGAGACACGAGTTGGTCGATTCCTCCAACACTTTGGATCGATAAAACCGAGCACAATATCTTAGATGTGACTGTTCCACTACTGAATGTGGGAAAAGATCTAATCATTGCGGATCCCTATTTTAAACTCCCAGGTAATGCATTGCTCAAAGCTATTTTGCGTAGGGCCACATCCTCAGGTGTTCGCACCGTGAGTATCGTGACCACAATGGATTGCAGTAATTTATCAGGTGTTTTTGAACGCGAGTATCAAGCTTCAATGGTTGATTTACCGTTGGTGAATTATATCCGTGTACCACATGGGTTTATACACGATAGATATCTGCTCAGTGATAAAGCGGCCATAAAAGCGGGGCAAGGCTTTTCAACAGCACCTGAAAAAGGCCTGCAGTCGGATCGATTAAGCATCAGTTTGTGCGGTTTAGAAGAATATAGAGAAACCAAAGCGTGTATCGACGAGTATCAAAACAAGCATCCAGAAATGTGCACGCGTTTGGGTGAATAATAAAACAATGGCTTAGATAAATATTATGGAATTACAGTTTAAGGATGTATCCGGTAAAGACAATATTGGCGATTTTACTTGGATCCATCAATCAGGGCGTCAGGCACTTATCGCAGACCTGGTATCGGGTTGCGACGTTGCTAGGGGGATAGACCTGTTAAGTAGTTGGTTAACCGTGAATCAAACTAATGAGCTGTTTGTCGCGGAACAAGTGATAGAAGATCTGCATCAACTCTTTTTCAACAATGGGGTTCAATCTACATTTGGCATCATCACTCAGAAGGCAGAAGAGTTTGAATTGTCTTGGGTAGGAAATATTCGGCTTTATCGAGTTGAGAAGGGGGTTAAAAGAGCCGAATCTCGCGGCTTTGAATCACAACCTATTTCTGTTGTTGGTAGTGAGGTCACGCCTATCGTTCATCACATGAACCTTGATAATGATGGGATTTCGAAGTTCATTTTAACCAGTGACGGTTTAAGCAGCCAAATGATGTGTGAGCTTAATTTAACCTCTGATGCTCTAACCAGTGGCCAACTGCAAAAAAAACTGCTTCCGGCGGTTGTTGACCAAGACTGGTCTGCACTTATCTTTCCGATGTCGAACTCGCACTCTTTTGTAGAAAATGACTGGCCATACAATCCGTTTGTTGGGGCACAAGAAGAGCGTTTACATGAACGCCGAGGCTTAGCTGAATTAGCAACACAACTTTTCACACAACCGCTTTTCGAAGGTTTTAGAATTGTCTCTTGCCCGCCGATCTTGAGTGAAAACTCATCCCGTTTGTTTGATGGACTGCTTATTTATCCGTTTGGTGTGATCCCGCTTGAATTGAAAGATCATCACGGCAATATCGCAGTTGATATGTGCACGAACAAACGAAGCAGCTTGTTGGTCGATAATGATATGGGGCGAACTTACCTCTCGAATCCGGTTACTAAGCTCAGAGAAGCGTTAAGAAGGTTTGGTGATCTACCTGAGTTAAAAGCGTTGCTGCCAGAATTAAAAAATACTGGCTTAGTACTGTTTACGAATCGTAACGCCAATGTTGAGTGTATTTATGATGGCCAAACGGTTTCGGCTCCTTTTATGGAGATGGGTGAAGTCATCGTTGCGCAAACCGAGCAGGTGTCTTCGCTACTCGTTAAGTTCTGCCGCTCTCGATTCGGTAAAAAATCAAAACGGCGTTTGTTTGAATCGGAAATAAATCAGCTCGTTCAGGAACTGACGGCATCTCCTGTTGAACAGTATCAAGGTGCCATCACCGTTGGAGATTATGAAGTAGAAATGGAAGCGGTTGAGTCGGAATCAACAGATTACTTTACCGTTTATAACGCCGTTCTGTTTAACGAACAGGTTTGGGCGAAGTGCTTTAATTTAGATCACTTAAGCGCTGTACATCGCCAAACCGAGCTCAAGAGCTTGGGTCGAGAAGCTCTAGTGCTTAAGCGCTTGAGCCGAGTGGATGGTGTTCAACGCTATCAAGATAAGGAACTACTTGAAGACAAGTTTTATGTGTTCGTTGAAAAAGCTCCTGCTGTAACACTTGAACAATGGCTTAGTGCGAACCCTACAAAAGAAGAGAAACTGAACCTACTGATCGAATTAGCAGAAACCATTCAACAGATTCAGAGCGTGGGTGACCCCGAGATTATTCATCGAGCCATTAACTTATCAAATATTCGTGTTACCGAACGAAGCGAGCCAATGTTGATAAATTTCGAGTTATGTCAGCAAGAAATGGTTGCGACACTGCCCCTAAATGCTAGAAGAACGTTCGAGCAGAAGTACCAAGCGCCGGAAGTAAATGAACCTGGTCAGTCTTTAACGTTTTCTTCCGATATTTTTAGTCTGGGATTAGTCGTGTTTTATTCGTTAAGTGGGGAACTGCCGTTTGAGCAATCGACGAAAGAATTAGTTAGTAAGGGGCGCCGCCCAGCATATTGGAAACAGCTGTGTCAAAAGTTAGAGCTATCAGGACAACATGCTGAGTTTTGGCAGAGAATACTTCACGTTACACCTAAATACCGTCCAACAATTGAGCAAGTGATAGAGGTCTTAAAGACATGGAAATGACGACAAGTGGCTATGCCAAACAATACCCCAAGGAAAAGGTAATCTATCAGTGCGAAGCGACGAAACGTGCTTTTTATCGCGTCAAATTGCCTCAGCTTGGTTTGTATTACGGGTTAAAAGAGATTGAGGTCGAGGATCTTAAAGCTAGTAAAGCCATTAAAAATGAGATTGTTGCTCTGAACCGTTTGCCGTTTGGTGTTGCAGCTAAGTGCCATCAATATTGGCAAGAAGGAAAGAAGCATTATCTTCTTATGGACTGGGTTGAAGGTAAGCCTCTTAATGAGTTTGTAACGGTGGCACCAGATAATCGTAGAGAGTTTGCACAACGCCTGCGCTTGGCAGAGAAAATTGGTTGGAAGTTGGTTGAACTTCATCGTTATCGTGTTACCCATCGAGACCTCAAACCAGAAAATATCATTGTGCACAGCGACAAAAATCAGAATGTCGCCGGAGTCAGTTTTATTGATTTTGGTTTATCCAACCAAAAGCGTTACCTTGAGGAAGGGACAGCACATTATCGCTCCCCGGAGCAAGAATTTGTGAGACACGTGAGCCTCACACAGTCGTCGGACATTTTTTCGTTCTGCCAACTTATTCACTATTTATTGACGGGCCAACCATTGGTACTTCAGCCAAATTTTGATAATTCGGATTGGGATGAGATGAACATTCACTTGCCTACCTCTATACCATCAAAGCTCCATGATGCATTGCAACAGGGGCTAACGTTCGACTGTAGTCAGCGCAGTAAACAAGTATTTACTATCGTCAAAGCCTTACAAGAGGCTTCTAAGCAACTCAATAGCAAGGGGTAATCGTAATGTCTGCATACAATCAAACCGTGCCTTTTTGGCCGGAAGATAAATCAGCTAAGTATGGTTCCGTTCTTCCTCTATTGTATCGTTTGGAAAATAATTATCTGGATAAAAACTGGCCTGACAATGGTGAAGGTCAAGAGGCGGTTATAAGCCAACTAAAGTCAACTAACAAAGCTTGGGCTTCTTCATTTAAGCCGAAAGATACCGTCATCGTCACCTTACTTATTGGTAAATATAAAATCACAATTAATGTTGCCAAGAGTGAGGAAAAACCTAGGCTTTGGGTGAGCCGCATTTACTATGCGAACAACCAAGACCGTCAGCGCATGCTGGAGCACGGGACTTTGCTTGAATTCGATGGTATTGAGTTTCTGACTGGCCGCGAATTTGGAAATGGATTGGAAGCTCGTGATATTAGGTTTAAGTATGGCTTGTACGCAACCGAGTTACTCGATGCAATCAATTCTCCATGGAATGTGGAGGGCGAGGAGCTAGAACCAGAACAAGCAGAAGAGGAGGCGCTTTGCTACGAAGAGCAAGAGATGATCGATGTGTTGCGCTGTTTCATTGATTCTGAATATGAACTCGAAAGAATTGCGGCTCAGCAATGTATGCCTTTCAATGCGACCTCTATCAGCGCTCGAAGTGAGCGAACAACCTACCGTCTTCACTATGAAATTACGTTGGATGAATTCGATTATTCCCGCTTACTTGAAGTACAACCAACGCTGCTTGAAATGCTCGACGAAATGCGAGAGCCAACAGATATATTATTAGAGGTGGCGGATCTCACCCCTGTAGAGAATGAACCTATCATTCACGTTAGCATCGAGAAACAAGCGTTAAATTCACAAATACCAGATCAAGCGCTTTTGGCTATTGCGGCTCTACCGACGTTAAAGAAGGTAAGAAACTCCGTTGTAGATTCTTTAGAGTCTGAGTCATCCAAAAACCCATGGTTGTTACCTTTAGCCGCTAAAGTGTATCAACATGAGCCTCTTACCCCAGTTAAGGTTCCATTACCTCCAAGTAAATTCCCGCCGACACCGTCGCAAGTTAAAGCGATTGATAGTGGTGCTGGTAGTAATGATTACACTTTGGTTCTAGGGCCTCCGGGCACAGGTAAAACCACGGTTATTCTTCAGTGGGTGAAGTACTTCGCGGCGCAGGGTAAACGTGTTCTTGTGACATCGCAAAACAATAAAGCGGTCGACAATGTTCTAGAACGTTTGGCTGAAGAAGACGATTTTGAGTGTTTACGTATAGGCAACGAAAATAAAATCAGCTCTTGCTTGGAGGACATTACACTCGATAATAAAGCCGCTGAATTGCAAGCGCGTATGTTTAGTTCAGCCGATGAGACACTGAAAAACCTAGAGTCTCAACTCACTTATATTCATGAACTGCTTGCGAGTAGAAATGAAATTATCGCGAAAATGGATAATGCAGATAAAGCTCAAAGTGATCACATCCATCATATTAATAGGCAGAAAAGCTTACACGTAGAGTTGGCTGAAATAGAATCGCATATTCTTTCTCACGACAATGTTATTCGTCGATTAAATGCTCAATTAAAAGAAATTGAGCAAAAAGAGTGGCCGATTTTTAAGTCTGTTTCTCGATGGATAAACACTAAAAAGACCAATCTAGTCAATAGCCGTATAGAAAGCTCTCATATAAAGTCTGGAAAACTTAGCGAATCACGAACAACGACTATGGCCTCTATTGCCAATACAGAGAAGTCTATAGAGGAAGCTCAACAGCTTATTGAAAGCTGTAATCAACAGATTGATGCTTACTTTAGAAAGGTCACTTCCCTAGTTGATGAGGTAGTTCTGCCAGGGCAGTCTGAGGACAGAGTAACGAAATTAGAACTGGTTCAATTGGATGAACTGTTGCGTAAAGTTTCGGGTATTCATAGCAACCTCACGCAGTGGTTCAATAAATTGAAAACCGAGCGTCAACAGGCGCTGTATAAAATCTTAATCGAAAACGTAAACGTGGTTGGTGCTACTTGTATTGGTATCAATACCAAAGCCCTATTTAGAGAACTCGACTTTGATGTTGTGATCGTAGATGAGTCTGGTCAGATACAACTCCACAACTTGATTGTCCCTTTGTCCCGAGCCAATAAAGCGATATTAGTAGGGGATCATAAGCAGTTACCGCCTGTCGTCAGTGATGAAGTACTGGAAGAAGTTGAAGCTAAAGACTTCGGTGACTACAAAGACCTTTATCGACTGAGTTGGTTTGAGCACCTATGGAATGCCGCTCCGGACGACCGAAAAATCATGCTGGATACACAATTCCGCTGTCCTTCCATTATTAGTGATTTTGTCTCGGAAGCTTTTTATGAGGGCAACTATTTTGCTGGTGTCGGTATGGATAAGAAAAAACCGCTACTGTCATATTGCCCACAGCCGATGATTTGGATAGACACGACTTGGTTAGAAAATAAAGGTGAAAAGTCGACATCAGAAGAGGGCAGAGCGGTGGTGCAAGATAACGTTTGTGAGACAAATCTAGTTATTGAGCTTCTTAAGTCTTCAATTCAGGAGATGCCAGAACTTGCTGAGAACCGAGAGATAGGGGTTATTGTTCCCTACGCAAATCACGTGAAAGCCATCCAGAACGCAATACGCAGAGAACAAAAGCGTGGTGAGCTACTGGAACTCAAGATGCCACTAAATGAACTGGTTGCTTCTGTAGATAGTTTCCAGGGGCAAGAACGAGATTTGATCATATTCACATTCACGCGTTCGAATCGACAAGGTAAGGTTGGATTCCTTGCGGATTGGCGCCGACTTAATGTTGCTCAAACACGAGCTAAGAAGCAGCTTGTAATGATCGGTGATTCTCAAACATTGACTAAAGGTGCAGACCGAGATAGTGCTCATGATGTGGAATTCAAGAGAGCGATGGTGCTGCTGAAGAGTCAGTGTTATGAGAAAGGGGCGCTAATCCAAGCGAGCCGTTTTCTGCCAAACGAAAAGGTCGTTAAGCGCCCAAGCGTTCAAAACAAATATAGAACGACACACAATCCTAGCTCTAAAACAATGTTGGTAAGTGAAAATGGCTAAAAAGAAAACAAATAGTAATCCTTACTTCAATGTCTTGAAGAGTTACGCTGAAGTACTAAATTCTCAGATCGGATCTGATGAAACGCTCTTTTATGTTCGAGATAGTCTGTTACCTATTCTAAATGTGAAAATATTGGTAAAAGAGCGAAGTAGAGAGGAGTTAAGTGATATAGATTTAATGATCTTCAAGTTGATAGAGCAAGGTGTCAGTTCTGTTCAATCTATCGTAACTTTGACTGGTTTAGCAGAAAAACTTGTCACAAAGCACTTGAGTGAAATGACAGGCCGTTCCTTTGTTACTTTTATTGATGGAAGGTTTAAATTAACAGCGTTGGGGGAAGAGACGCTTGAACACGGTGTCCCAATTCGCACCGTGCAGCGAGCCTATCGCTATTGTGCTGTTTCAGAACAACTGCTGCCGAAAGATGCGTATAAGTTACCTTACACCGAGGTAGATAAGCTTCGCTCTAGCGACTTTACACGTACGATTAGCTCGAACCATATCTTAGAAGAGTCTCAATTAGTTAACCTTAAAGGATTAGACTTATCAAAGGTCAGTTCGAAAAGAGCACTTGGTATTACCGACGAAGCATTATCCTTTGACGAGATTATTGGGTACTCATCTGGTTATCTTCAAACACGGGTCTTTTTGGTCGGCAAAAATAAGCCTCAAAGAGCGATTGTGGCATTTGGAGAAACCTGCGTTGAATATGATTTAGAGGGAATATTGGCGACAGTTACAGCATTAAATGACGAAAATATCATAGGTAACTTAAACGAGTTTCATCAAAGGCAAAAGGACTCTTTTGGAGATGGAGAAGTCACACTTGATGAGTTCGGTCTCCCAGTTGTCAATATTACGCGAGCAAATCTCGATTGGTTGTCAAAAGGGTTAGAGTCAGGGCAGAAAGCCATCCTTATGTGTGGGACTCAAGCTTTACCTGCTAAGCCTATAGGCTTGAAAGCTTGGGGTAGGCTATCAAGTATATCTGGCTTGACCATTCGTTACTGTCTGCTTGAGGAAGAGTTACAAAAGGATGCATCTAGCCTAAGGGAGTACACTGATTTATGTGATTCGTATATGAGAATTCCTCGAGACGAAAGACCTTATTCAAAGCTAAGTGCTTACATTGAAAATACACTATCGGTGGAAGAGATAGAGCATGTACGTGTACTTGCTGAGCGCTATTCTATAGCTAGGATCAGTAATAATTTACCCAAGACAGAGGCGGTTGAAGCTTAATGGCTGAGTATAAATGGCAGGGGTGGGGATTTTTACCGCTCTTTATCTCAAAGAAATCATTTTTAGAACTTGTGAACTCAGGAAATTGGAAACATTGGAGCGAAGATTTACAAGATCATGAGATCAAAGATATAAGACGCTTCTATACTCGATCTAGTGCCGATTTGTTAAGGCCAATGAAACAAGGTCGCTACGTGTTTGAAGCTAAATTGAGTGATAGCCCGTTGTTATCTTTGGTACCTAATCAACAATCGTTTAATCACGAATTTTCGGTCTGTATTACCAAGCTACAGCTTCTCCAAATGGGCGAGGTGAGTCTGCTTTATTTGCATTTTGAATCTAGCGATAACCTAAGTGCAACTAGTATTGCTGAGCTCAATAGAACTGTTTTTCAATGGGAGCCGAGAACGGAAAGGCATAATGTTTGTCTATGGGAGGATTCAGAACAACAAAAGAAAGGATTAAAGCAACACATTAGTGACTTACTAAGCCTTCCTCTAAGCAATAACAGCCACTATGAAGAAGATGCTTTTGGTCATGAGCTTGTTAGTTGTTCTTGGATTAAGCAAGTAAGTGATTTTGACCAATCTGACACTATTTGTGTGAGTGAGCTTAGCGCAGGAATCAATTTTTCTAACCCTAGGTATAAGCTCTCTGAAAACGAAAAACAGAGGCTTATCGAGAACCAATTTCACTACTGGTCTGATTGGCGCTGTCAATTTAATCTGAATCGTCTTGTTTTTGTAGATCAAACCCCAGGAGAATCATCACTAAACTGGAACTTAGCGACGAACCAGTACTATCTTGATTTGTTAGCCGCGGTAATTTGCCAACGAACAACGCTCGGTCGTTTTAAAGATGAGATGATTTTAAGCCCGAACAAACAAAGAGCGAGGCTTTACGAACGGATATCCCTATTTAGACGATCGTATAAAATGTCTCATGTCTCTACTTACCCTTTTGCAGAGAGATTGTATCAATATCTGTGCTGCCAAGCAGATTTAGAGTTAATAGAACAAAAAGCATTCGTCGAGCTGGAGCATAACCATGCGTTATGGAAGCAAGAGAAAGACGAATCATCCAACACGGTTTTGTTGTTAGTATCACTTGTGGCTGCTTTGCTCGTCCCCGCCAGCTCTATAGCCACAATTATGGCATTAACAAAAGAACAAATGAATCTAACCTTTTGGGCTATATCTGGAAGTATCACTCTAGTTACCGCGATTGTAATGGTGTGGCCGCCACTTAAACGTTATTTGAAAAGTAAAGATTGATGAGAGAACCAGAATCGAGCAGTAATTTTGTAATTGAACTTATTATCGGCATTGTATTGGTTGTGTCTCTTGATTCGGCCTTAATAGCTGTACTAAATATTAGCTTAGTACGGCTAACTGGTAACCAATTGGTGGATGTTTTGTTAATGAGTTTGTTCTTTTTTGGTTTGTATATGACAAAAGTATCACTGTGGCTAAGGGTGCGATTAGTGTCTTTTATCTATAGGTTTTGCAAGTAAACTTCTTAGCTACTTTACCCAAATATGACTCTTTCTATAAACTCTCAGCTCAAACACGCAGGGAGTTTCTCACTTTGAGCATTCATAAGCTTAAGAATACCAATCTGAATTATCTAACTTTTATCATAGCGTTCGAACAAACAAGGGTTTAGCGCATATGACGATACAATTGGTAAAAATTCAAGGTGATGAGACACCGCTGTTCGCCCCGTTTTCTGGAGTTCAAATTGCAGGAGAGGGCGTGCAGAGTTGGGATAAGCTTGAGGAAGATCCGACGTTTCTATTCGGTTTTTGTTTAGAAGCTGGTGAGTTTGTTTATATCAACAATGAATTATCTCAAGCTGTTGGTTTTGATATTTCTGATGTTGAACTTACGGTAGAGCAGCTTTGTAGCATGCTGAAAGTTCGCAATGGTGTTTGTATAGAGCACAATACTGGCTGGGGCGGTAGCTACATTGTAGCGTTTGGGGAACTAAATGAATGCTAACACAAGGTGATCTATGCCCACACTGTGGTTTGATAATTATGATGCCAACTGACTTAACTCCAGATTGTCTAGGCTGTGGAAAGATTATCAATCAGGAGACAGACCAAACAGATGGTGACGAATTTTATGGTATCTAGACGATAGCATAACTATTAAGTCCTTCTTTTTCATACAAGACCAAATAACTTAGTGAGCCTATTTTGAAAAATATTTTGGTAGCCGTGACAGGCGCAAGCCCTCAAGTCCTAACTGAAACGCTGTTTGCATTGAATCATCAAGGTAAAACAATGCCTGATGAAGTATTTGTGATTACTACCGCTAACTCTAAGCTAACGCTAGAAGAAGGGTTGTTTCAAGATGGTCATTGGAACAAGTTAATACAAGATTATCAACTTCCAGACATTAAGTTTAGTTCTGACAATATTTGGTTGATCTCTGATGAAGAAGGCAATGTGTTAGATGATGCAAAGGCCGAAGCAGACCAAGTCGTCATGGCTGACTTTATTACACAGAAAGTAGAGGAGTTGACTCGCAATGACGATGTTGCGATTCATGCTTCAATTGCTGGTGGACGAAAGACAATGGCTTTTTACATGGGCTACGCAATGTCTTTGTATGGTCGTGAGCAAGACGTGCTGAGTCATGTGTTCGTAGACGATGATTTTGAGTTTGTGAGTGAATTTTATTACCCAACTCCTTATGATAAGTACATCGTCGGGAGAGATAAAAAAAAGGTCGTAAACACCAAGGACGCTAACGTCACCCTAGCTGAAATCCCGTTTGTAAGAATGCGTCGTCAGGTTGATGAGTCAATTTATAATCAAATGCAAAGCCATTCGTTTTCAAAAACTGTATCAGCTTTGAATAGCGCTCATAGCTCAGAAATTAAAGTAAAAATTTCGACCAAGGATAAGACATTAGATGTGGCTGGTGTACCTGTAAAACTTACAGCTAAAGCGCTAGCTATTTACTTATTCTTCGTCAAAAAAGCCATGAGGACGGAAACGTTGGGGCGAATATTTGAAGAAGACGTTGACCAAACGCGTGAATATTTAAAAGTATTAGACTCAATGAAAGCCGACGTGCGTTTGTACAAAAGCATGGGTTTAGAAGATGAGGGGCAGTGGCGTCAGAATGATTTTGAATTGACACCTAAATTGACGAAAGACTTCGTACGTCAGTCATTAAGTGCATTCCATAAAACGTTAGAAAGGCGTTTAGTTCCAGATATCGTGGAAAAAATCAAAGTGCACTCTGATGGTGCCAAAGCCGGTGCGAGTTATAGTGTCAATAGTGGTATTACTATTGAGGTAGATGGGCTGGTTGTCTGACGCTAAACAAATGTTTGGTCTGAAAACCTTGGATCCATTTAACATTAGTGCGTTAACGCAGGTGTGATAATAGGATCTTTGATGGCATGGTGTATCTTCTTTGTGAGTAAGCATAAATAAGGTACATCAATGAGATTTCTGAAAATAAAGGAAGTCATGACAAAGACCGCTTTAAGTAGGTCTTCTATTTATCGAAAGATGAGTGAGGGCTCATTTCCTAAGCCCGTACCTATAGGGGAGAGGGCCGTTGCTTGGGTCGACAGTGATGTAGAAGAGTGGATGAAAGAGTGTGTAAAGCAGCGATGATTGCAGCTAGTCGAAAGGGAACACATCCAAATAAACATCCAGTAATTGAAGAAAGGTAATGTATGACCTGCTTCGCTGTGGGCTCATCGGCACCAGTTTCCTAAATTCTCTTGTGAGTGAATCACGGTTCTCTTTTTTGGTCTGAAGCAGGTGGATGCTAATGTTTCCTTTTTCATGATAGCCAAGAAACTTAGCTTCATCCGAACGGTGTATATCGACACCAATTGCTGTCATTTTTTGAGATAACCGATCATATCTATGTGGGATAACTGCTTCAATAGTTGTGGCATTAAAGCCAACTCGGCTTTGTACTAACTGTTCCCAATATCGGTAATGAGAAATGACTTTATCAATCGTTATTTCATCGGACGCTAGTTTATGAGAAAAATGCCATTTAATTCTTACGTGCTCATCCTTAATGCCAATCACTTTCATGGTTTTGAGTAAGAATGCGACGGTCTTTATATCATGCGTTCGAACTAAGTGTCCTTTAGCCCCTACACAATGGTGAAGCGCTTTGGTTACTTGGGATAGGTTGATCTTGGCATTACGTAGCGCCTCTGATTGCAACGATTTATCAAATTGCTGCATAAAAAAGTTGAGTTGATCTATTTGATATTGATTTAGCCTGTTTATGCCGCAAAACTCAGGAAGGGTGTTTTTGGATCTTCTCGTGTAAATCTCGCCATGTGATTCCAGCCTAAGTGCAATCCGAGTTATGAGCTGTGCAGATATCTTTGTTAATTCTGCGGCTTGTTTTATAGAGTAACCATAACTTAATAGGGAAATGCATTTAAAAACGTCAGCAATGGGAACACTGTTCGACGAAGGTTTTCTCTCTTCTTTGTTAATAAGTAGCTCAAGAGATCGTTCAAGGTCGGGCTTGGATTTTCCAACCATAGTCATTGGCAATGCGTCGTGATAAAGAGCCAGCGGTTTGCCATTTCGGATTGGCCTCATACTCTTGTTATCGAGTTTTACTGTGTAATCAATACTATACTGCAATAAGTGAAGGGGAGACTCATTTCGCCTCCTATTTAATAAGTAAATATGAAGGGCGGCTAGGTGTATATAAGAGCTGAATGTCGTTTCAATGGTGCCATGTCCAAGTAAACGTGATAGTACAAATGCCTTTTTCCTTGTATTAGTGCATATACCCAAGCGATGAAATAGCTGGTTTTGCCTATCTGCCGAGAAGAAATTGTGCTGCAATGGCAGAGGGAGGTTATTAGTAGGGTAGCGATTGAAATTGATTAATAACCAATTCCAATTTGCAAAGCTGTGCCGTAGGTGATGAAACCTAAGTTTATCGTCTTGGGTGATCTCTTTTAAGACGACAGTAAGTAATGTAAATGCGTTTTTTAGTCTTTTAGGATCCTGAAAAATTAAAGCATTTGTCTTTTGAGAGCTAAGTTTAGATTTGTCGATAAATGATATGAGCTTCTTTTGCCAGTGAATGGGCATCAAGCAATCTAGTGGTAAGTTGCGAGCACTGTTTCCAGTTTTTAAGGACCGATACTTATTGAGTCTGATATGTACTTGAAGGTAGCCGTGGTCGTTCAAATGAAAGTCATTAAGTTGTAGCCCTCCAATTTCGCCTCTACGCAAGCCACCGTAAAATCCAAGTAAAAATACAACAAGAGCAAGTTCAGCTTCTAAACTATCTTTGTTGAGAAATGATGTTACAGCATCGGCTTCGTGCATTGTGATTAAGTTAGCACTGACATTTGATTTAGATGTTGTTATATCTAAATCAGAGAAGCATAGTTCGGGCACAATTTGAGAACTCACGACAAAATCAGCAAAGTAGAGGACGAAAGATTTCCTTTTAGTTGAGTTGATTCCCTCCGCAACGATATTCAACTTTTCTGCCCACTCTAGAGCATCCATTGTGAATAGGTTACAGTAATTGAATTCTGCTATGAATGGGATTGCAAAGGTTCTCACATAGTCGCGAATGGTACTAAAAGTGAGTACTTTCTTCCCTATGTCACCCCGATAAAGCAATTGATACATCCAACTGACTAGAACCCAAACTACTGGATATTTACTAGCGTTATTTTCGGCTTCAAGCCATTCATAAAGCCCCCTCCTGATTAGCCGCCCTTGATGGGCTTGTTCCTTTCTAGTGTTTTTCGATGTCTTCAATAGGTCCAAGAAGCCATGCAATATGCGCACTAACTCATCGCTACTTAGCTCAGTAATATTATTGTAAGAGGTATGGTTCTTTTTCCATGCGGTGCTTTGTCTAACCGTTGCGGCCTGGTTTGTTAATCTCGCTGGTGGTTTTCTGAAGACATCAGTCTTATCGAGGAATACGCGTTTCATTGTTGAACGAGTTAACGGTGTCGATTGTAGTAGGCTAGATTGGATCCTAAAATCGATAGGACTCTGAGTTAGCACCGTTTCGATTCGATGACATTGGCGAATATCAGAAAGATTCAAAGAATATTGTTTAGGTATAGCTGCAGTATGATGACAGTAATCATTGATACAACACATGATTTTTGATGATGTTAATCCTGCTAAGCTTCGTTGTGAAGTTAACTTAGGGACAAGAGCAGGAGCTGTGAGGCTGTACTCATATTGATACAATCTCGCCTTTTTAATCAATAGCCTAGACTGATTGTAATGTTTCATATTGATGAATGAAATTCGGTGTAAAACTAGAAGGGCTTCAGCGACTGGTGACAGAAAATATTGCTGCTTTCCAGAAAAATAACTTAGTTGTTCAGTTCGATATAGGTCTTGGCTGTTGGTGATTAGAGCTGATATATCCTTTATATTGACACATCCTTCTTTTAACAATAGCCATAAAGCAAGCCTCCCTAATGACTGTTCTGAAGACAATGATAATGTGGGTTTCTTGATCTCTGCTTCAAGTTGAGAATAGAGTTTGTCAGCTAACGAGGCTTTGAAAATATTTCCTGGCGTAACTATAGGCTTATCCCTACGAATTTCAGTAAATGAGCCTAAAGGGGGAGAAGTGACCTGGAACTCTCGCTCTAACAGTACCAAATAGAGTTGTAATATTTTCCGCTGCAGGGATTGGACATCTATATTCGAATCGAGTTTTGACTGGAGCACATTGAGTGATTTTATGGTGATGGCGTCAGATTTTGCTTCTTTATCATAAGTGACCACAAGTAATTTAGTGATTAGGGCGTGTAGTTTCTCTATTAACTTTTTTGCTGCCTTTTCTGTATCGAGGACAAATATATTCTCAATATCTTGTTTAAATACTACTGAAGCCTCTGCAATTAATCTTTTAAGGTCTATTGAAGGTGGCATACAGGTTCCTTAGGCCAACAGCGAGCGAATTGGAGTTAAATTCAGATCATTGGCCATACCTTGGATTATTGGACTGACGGCCCTGCATGCTTCGTTGAAGTCGAAGGTTGAATAACGTCCAAGAGGAGCTTCACCAGTGGACCAATGTCCCATAGTGAAGGCTATCGATTCTGGTGGCAGGTTGCTCTTGGTTAAAAAGGTTCTCAAGTAGTGTCGAGTTGCATTGAGAGGATAGTCTGTATTTTCTTGTTCACTTAACCAAGCTGGGTGTACATTCCTCATATGTATACCGTGGCGGTTTTCCATGAAATAGAAAAGTACACCGGGGTATATTTTTGAGTTTTTAATCTCTGAGAACCAGTTTGTTGCTTCAGATTGCTTAATGGATAATGACTGAATCAACTCTTCTGTTTGCTTCTTGGCGTGGAATGCTGTTTCAGGCTTTAGTACATGAAGAATGTTAGTTAGCTGTTTGAGGTGGTTTTGATAATGCTTGATCTGTTTATCCAGATTTTCAGCGAGTGGAATAATGCGGGCGTGGGTGAAGTCTATGTCATCTTTATCGCTGATCATTAGCATTTTATAACGACTCAATCTTAAGTTTAAAGAAGGGAGAGGGTTATAAACAGCGCGGTAACCTGTCATTGCTAGCAGCATTGAGCTTACGTAAAATACGTAATCATTATGATATTGGATTAATTTGTCATACGAAGACTGTATTTCGAGCTGGTTATACCCAGCCAGCTTTTTTTGAAGAGATGCGTAACGCTTTTGAAAGAACGCTTTAGAAGGTAAAAACCTAGAACCAACAACACTGCAGTCACAAGTAATTAGATAATCAATGAGTTTCACACTTCCTACTTTAATACTGGGGATAAACCCTAAAGAGGTTACTCTATCAACGATAGCTTGCCAGAAATAAAAGATACTTGAGCTCATTTCCATAAATGAATATTGAGTATAGTGGCGACTAGCTCGTGTTTTGTAGGTGGTATGATTGAAAGCGAAATCGAAAATAACAGAGTCGATTAATTGGTTGGCTTCGTTAAAGTTAAGACTGAAGTATTGAATTGATTTAAGACTGATTCTGACGGCGTGCGTTTCTGATAGGTTCTTCAAGAATGTTGCACAGCTCTCACGATACCTGCTTTTAGATATTTTATTAAACAACGGACCTGCATTTCGTTGATTGAAATCCAATATAGAAACTAGAAACTCGGGTACTTGTGTGAGTGAATAGTCACTGATTTTTATTAACTCACTTGAGCTAGAGTATTCGGCAACTGTGAGACTATCAACAAATGCAGCCTTAAAGTGCCAAGTGTTATCAATCCGCACAAAGCCCTCACCATCTTCAGAGTGTTTATCGAGAATCTTTAAAGAGCAAACATCTGCTATCGGTCTCGATAGGTAAAGTGAAGCAGTAAGCAACTTGCAGATCACATTCGTCTCAACAACTCCGATAAGTTTACGATAGTTCTTTTTCTTATTTAGTTGAAAAAGTAGAAAAGAGAGGTCGTGAATCTGCAGTATGGTTTTATCAAGAGAAGTTGAATTGTGGGCGCGCTGAATACTTTTGGAGATGTTTGTTATTTGTGTTTGACGGGATGAGTTCTCATTAATCTGCTTAATTGCTGGAATTTCATGTTCCGGTTTTCTGTCTATTGTGGACCCTTTCTTTACGAAGCTCATCGAAGGAAAGGCTTCGGTTTGTTCAATACCCGATTTAGTGTTGTCAATTCGAGTATTTGCGATACTTGTATAGGTATCATTGCTAGCACCTATAACACGCTCGAGTTGTTTGTTGTTGAATCGCTGTCTCAATACCGCACGTGTTGACGATTTCTTTTTAGTCCTATTTTTCCAATTTAGATTGAAGAAGTTGCAGAGTTGCCTTAGTTGGTTGTTAATCGATCCTTCGTATGTATTGGTTTTACGCAAGGTGTCGAATCGGTCAGCAATTTCATTGGTTGTTACCCCAGCGAAGTTGGGTAAGTTAAATGTTTTATTTCGGTTTAGATTACGAAAAGCACTAGTCACTTCCTCTTCTCTTTCAATCTTGAAAATCGTTTCCATATGTTCAAAGAAGTGCGATAGAAAGATGAGAGTAAAAACAGCACGATTAGAAGTTGAAAAGAACATTTTGTATTGTGCAAGCAAAGCAAAAATGACGTGGGTTTGGCACCAACCTCGCTCAAAGTGATGGTTTGAAAAGTCGTCCTTATTAGAGATTTTTGAATCAGAAATTGCCTTAATAAAACTTACTAAATCGTTTTTTGAAATGAGAAAAACGGTTTCGAAAAAGTGTGGATATTGTTGTGCTATTTCGAGTAGGTTACTTAGTACTTCGTTGAGCGCTCTGAATGAAACGGGGCATTCAATTAAAGTGAGAAAATCATAAAGTCTTTCGAATTCATCATCGCTCAAATTCAATTGTTCATCTAATAAATTTTGCCTAGAAATGAACTCTCTCATGGTCATAAATCTCGATTTGAGGTATTCAATATGGCGGCTAGTTCTTTCTTAGTTTTTAGCTCTGGAAAAATTACTTGCCACTCTTTGTTTGTTAGATAGCTACCTTTTGCCTCATCATTAGGGAACCAGTTTTCTAAGAAAAATTTCACAGTTTTTTCTTTTGTGATAAACAGCTTTTTTAATAATTGGGTGGTTAAATCGGACAAAAATATGAGCCGTTTAATGTCATTTTGAGGCTTTTTAGTGAGCAAGATAACGGGTGTTTTTCTAGTGAGTGACTGTTCGGAATTAATCGTATTTATAAGTAGAAAGTGAGTTAAAAGACCTGATACGAGATAGTAATGATTTCGTTTTTTATAGACCCAAATTGGAGATTGCAAAGCGACTAGGTTGCTCATAGCCTGGGTACTTTTTGATGCAATCGACTTTGACTTTAAGGCTGAAACGGGATTTGACTCCGCGATGATTTCTGCGAGATCAGGGTCGATAGATATGTCACAAAGATTAACGTGAGAGAGCTCTACGTTGTAGAGCAGGGTAGCGTCGTATTTCTCAAGTCTAGATATAAAGTCGCTCAAATGTTAGATCTCGTAGTCGCAAATTGAAATTTTTAAACCTAACTAATTGTAGTATATGGATGTGACAAGAGTGTGCCCAAATTCATACATAAAACATTTCGTCATAACAAAACCTAAGTCACTGATTTAAAATATTCTAGGTTAAGTGTCTGTTTTTTCGGTGGACAGCATGAATTTAGGATGTTCATGTAGATTTTATATTTACACAGCTACTGTCTTGACATGGCGGGGGTCGGTGATTCGAGTTCACTCGGACGCACCATTCCTTATTTGTTTTTATTGCATAACTATT
>NZ_JBFRJM010000015.1:40932-118386 GCF_041468865.1 Vibrio sp. 10N.286.52.C3
GGGCACCAAATTCGTTCTTTCTGAACAAGCAAAAAGCCCACCTAGCGTGGGCTTTTTTGTGTCTGCGTTTCTGGAAAGTACCTTAAATAGCATCATTCTTGTCTACCTCCCCGTTGAATAATTATTGGATGGGCTAAGTGACTCATATCTCTCAAACTCGATTTGTGACCGCGTGGTGACCATGCTGTGACAACCTTCTAAGCATCTACAGTTGGGAGTAACAGAACATTTAAGAAATAGTCATCAGCACATTTTTAAAAAGAATGCTCTCGTTAATCTGAGTCTGGTGCGGTTTGAAGGGTCCAGCACTACGGTTAATGCAAAACTACTATAGAACTTAGGCTCAAGTTATCAACGTTAACTTTGTGCGGCCAGTGAAGTGGGTGTGCAACAAATTATAGTGTTCTTGTTAACGGGTGATGGCTGATGAGTTATTTCAAGGTGAACTAGGCGCCAGTTGTAGGTGAGGGTAGATTCAAGCAGAGTATAGAAATGTTCAAAAATGGGAAATAGAAAAGAGCCAAATAAACATGGGTTCATTTGGCTCTTTTTTGAGTAGCTCTCATTAATGCAATTGCTTCAAAGAAAAACTGATCCGTGATTGCATTGCAATCAACAGCCAACTGGCATCTCGATTATTTGGTTTGTCTTTACATAGATGTAGTGCTTTTAGTACACCGCGCGTGACTGAATCAATAAAGACATGTTCATGATGGAATTTATCTGGCCACAGTTCAGTACGTTGCTTGATAAGTTCGTAAATTTCATCGTATAGCCAATCAATATCTTGATGAGAGATTTTCTGAAAACGCTGAGCCTGAAGAATGTCACAGCACAAACTGGTGCAGTGAATAGCTAGAGGTGAATAAGCCATTTACTTTCCTCCATTTAAATTAGCATCTAATAACTTTTCAAAAGCACTGCCGTCTTGCCTGGTTAGGTTTGGTATATATCGGCTGTAAACTGTGAACAGCATTTTTGTAGTGGTATGGCCCATTTGGCGAGCTATCCACTCAGGTGCTTCTCCGGCTGCTAACCATAATGTTGCAGCCGTATGTCGAGTCTCATAAGGGCGGCGATATTCCATTCCCAAGTTTTTAAGTGTCGGCTTCCAGATTCGGTCTCTGACGTTACCTTTATCTAAAGGGTTTCCAGCTGCATTGCAGAACACATACTCCTTAGTACCAGTCACTTTGTATTGGGATTTTATAGCTTTAAGTACAACAGATGACATTTGAATGTCTCTTGTTGAACCCACCGTTTTCGTTGTGTCTGAACGGCCGTGTACAAACGTTTCTCGAACTGAAATTAAACCACGCTAAAAATCTACGTACTTCCATTTCAGACCATCGATCTCTGAGGTGCGCATTCCGGTGAAGAAACGAACGGTGAAGTAATCTTTAAAATCGGAACGTACCGATGATAAAAACAAGTTCACTTCGTTAAAATCAAACGGGTTTACATTAGTGCGTTCAACACGTAGTGGTTTGATGTTTTCAAACGTCGAACGAAAATCGTAGCGATCTCCGGCTTCGCTCAAAATCATGCGCAGTGGTGTCATGACATGATTAATGAACTCGGCAGATAATTTTTTGCCGTTGTTACGCGGTTTCACTAAAGAAGCACGGTACTTTAAGATGTCAGGTCGAGAGATCTTCGCGACGTCTAAATGCCCGAAGTGAGGTACAAGGTACGACCATAAGTAGATCTTCATACTGCCCTTATAGCTTTCTTTCCAACGCACTTCGTTTTCGTCGTACCACTCCTGTGCGAAGCTTTCGAACAAGACAGTTTCAATTCCTTGTAGCCCTTGTACTGCCGTTTTGTAATTACCAAGTAATTCCTGTTTGCGTTTTTGAGCTTGGATGTCTTGTTTCAAAAATGTTTGAGCTTTCTTAGACTCAGGGAAGTACTCACTATA
Organism: Vibrio sp. 10N.286.52.C3; assembly: GCF_041468865.1. NCBI lineage: Bacteria > Pseudomonadati > Pseudomonadota > Gammaproteobacteria > Vibrionales > Vibrionaceae > Vibrio > Vibrio sp. 10N.286.52.C3. The sequence goes on from NZ_JBFRJM010000015.1 coordinate 42,854, forward strand.
TACAAAACAACTCAGGCGAATGTCCGCTTCAATTTGATTTAGCAGTTTCTGTAGCTTGCGTTGGTTTACTTGAGTTGCAGGCAGTGCAGTTTGCTCACGGCAACGCATACCTTCATATCGGAAGTCGAGATAGAGCTTACCGCTACGTGAATTGATACTACCCATGACACACCCTCCCGCCAGCCATTGGAATATACTGAAGGTTACGTGATGCAGATTGGTATAATTCTGCCTCTACCTCTTCCCAAATGTAGAGAATTTTTCTACCATTGAATGGTCGAATGTAGTGTTTACCTTCGATGAAAATTGAATCTCGCAGAGTCGAATTGATATAGTTGGCGCTAAATTTGATACGACCTGCAAGCTCTTTTGCTGTAAGTAATAATTGGTCCATTTGACCTCCATTGTTTGTGTTTTATCAAGATACATTATTATATCTTTTAGGAATTGATGTGTGATTAGATATAACTTAAAGGAACTTATAGATAAAAAATCAGCGGAAGAGGGACGGAAGATCTCTGGAGCTCAAATTGCTGCCGAAATAGGTATTCAGCGTTCGGCCATGGCGAAAATGATCCGAGATGAAGGGTACACTACAACCACAAAAACTCTTGATGCCTTGTGTCAGTACTTTGATTGTGATGTGTCAGAGGTTATTTGGTATCAGAAAAGGAATATTAGCTAAAAACTTATCGAGTGAAATGTAGGGTGTTTTTAGTCGTCACTTTACAATAGGTGTAGGCTGCTGTTTTAAAGCATTCAGCAAGGAGCGTTTATTCATGGATCTTTACACCATAAATACAGTCAGCCCTAGTTTCGAGTAGACAGATAATGTTCCATCTAGAACATCACCAATCTTATCGGGTTGTCTCGAACGAACCTTGATTTATCTAGGTAGACTTTCGTCAAAGTGAGCAGTCAATTGATAGGCTTCTGGTTGTTCTTTTAGCAGCTTTTGGTCTTGTATGACGCCCATACGTCGCAAGTAATAACTGACTAAAGCTCCACGAGTTACTATTTCCATCTTCTTGTTTTTCATAGCGTAGTCGTCAGCAACAACAACTTGTTGTTGCTCAGACAAGTAAGGATTAGGTGTAATCGTTAACTTAACTTGATGGTTCCAGTTGTCATCATGTTCTCGCATTTTTGGTGACTTATCCATTAAGTCAGGTTCGTTCCTAAAGCGACTTAACACGAAATCTCGAAATTCATTTTTCTCTTCACAATATGCTCTTACATGCCACCTGATCCCATCATAGACTAAGCTGTGAGGCGCAATAATTCGACCTCGAACCTCGGGTGTAGAGAGTGATACATAGTCAATATCGACTCGAAGGTTAGCCCTTGCTGCCGCAATTAATCCTCGAACAATGCTTGGTGATATAGCCCTTTCAGGAACGTTCAATACGGTCGATTGAGCTTCCCCCCAATTAAAGAACTCGAAGGTCTCTTCTTGGTTATATTGCTGATGAAGCATAAGTAGATACTCATGAGCAGTGCCTTGAGTAAATAAAGGCTTAAAGTTGTCTGCTGGCCTATAGCCTTTAATTGTTCTATCCAGTATCAATTGACCTTGGTCAGTTAAGCTAATGTACTTGTTGATATCCCTAGAAGCTTGTTGTCTCCCTATGTGAAAAGCATCACATAGGTGATTTGTCGTCAGTCGACCCTCCCAAAGAGCAATGATCTCAATTAGTCGAAATCGTACTTGTTGGTCCCATTTGATATCTGCTTGACTCATGTTCGTGCTCATAAATGTTACATGTTGATGTATACAGTATATACATGTAGTGAAAAAGTACATATATTTATTGTGGATATTGGCAAGGGCAAGAAAAGTCAGGAATCTTTACTGTGAGAGAGTCGATGGTATTGAAAGCTGTAACCTGATTTAGTGGCCACAAATTCAAACTGGTTGATTTTCAGTCAAGAAAAACAACATAACTCGAGATAGATACGATGATGTATGCCGGATTGACCAAAGTTATCGCAATAAATTCTTATCAGAAAAACAAGATGTTTTCTGAGTATTCTTTTGACGCTCCCACTCAGATCACTGGCGGTAACGGAGAAGGCAAAACATCACTTTTAAGGCTCATTCCGTTCTTTTATGGAGCGACTGGCACGCAGATCGTCAGGAAATCGAATGTCAATAAGCCCTTTGCAGAATGGTATTTACCACACAACAACAGTTATATTGTTTTCGAGTACATTACTGCTCGTGGTCAAATTGCTCATGTCATTTGTTATCGAAACCTTAGTACTAAAGGTGGCATTGTTTACCTTTTCGTTAAAGGTCAGTTTGAGCAGTCAGTGATCATTAAACAAGACAGCGAAGATAAGCCTTACGCTATCGGCTGTACAAAGCTGGCCGCGGAGCTGAACGCTAACGGCTTAGAATACGAGTCGCGTATTACTAGCGTCAAAGAGTACCGCGAAATTATCCAAAATATTAATGCAGGGAATTTGAGCAATCAGTTCCTGAGCTACTCTTTGTGCTCTGGTCGTCATGATGTCCGTCACATTGAAAAAATCACAGCGGCGTTGATTCAAGGTGAATTCAATATGGCCGACACAAAGGCGCTTTTCCTGGATATCCTCGAGCAAGGAAATAGCACATTAGAGTTTGGTGTGGATGCAAACAGAATTGAACAATGGTGTGATGACTACAACGGCCTAACAGCGTTCCTAGCCAAAAAAGAAGCGTTCATTGAAGCTATTGCGAACAATAAGCAGATTGCCTATCTAACCACTCAGCTCGCCAATGCCTTAACAATCATTCGTGAAGCCTCTGAAAGCCTTGATGAATCTCTTAAGAAAACCGAAATCGAGCGCTCAGATTTTCTTGAAAACAGTGACAAGCAGATTGGCGAAATTAATCAAGATAAGCTTGATAAAGAGGTTCAAAAGAGCGCTCTTCAACGCTCTATCACAAGTATTAACTCTGAGATCGAAGTACATCACAGCAAGCTTATAACATACGAAAATAGTGGTTATCCAGAACTGTCCGTTAAGCTAAAGCAATTGCCAGAAATGGAAGACAGGGTGGCACAACAAAGACAAAGTTACGCCGATCTTGAAACTAAGGTAAATGATGCGAAAGCAAAGTATGAGAAAGACAAACAAAACCTTGTTAGTAAGTTCAATAAAGAAAAGTCTGACCTAACAGAGCAAAAACTTGATGCCGAGAAAGAGTGCAAGGTTAAAAAAGACAAGATAGACGATGTATATCAGCCACAGTTAAAGGAACTGACCCAAACCCATACGATTTTTACAGCGGATAAATCTCAGGCTCTTATGGAGCATAGGGCTGAACTCGCTACTCAAAAGCAGCGACTAAAGAACCCAGATATTGATGAGTTTCTCATTGAGCAGAGAGAGCAGTTGGAGTCTGAGAAGGACAGATTACAAGAACAAGTAGACACGTTAAAACACACGACAACTTTGAGTGAGAAGGAAGGAGTCAACTTACAAACTAAACGTGAAAAGCTACTCGAAAGATTAGAGGCCACTCGTCGAAATATGCGCGATGCCGAAACCAGGCTAAAAGTAGTCAGTAACCGATTAGACCCAGATTCAGGAACCTTGTTCTCGTTCCTGGAGGCTAATCGACAGGGGTGGCAAAGCTCTCCACATGGTCGTGTTCTCACCGATGAGCTTTTGATGGACACGACACTCACACCATCAATGACTGAAGATTCAGGTTCAATGTACGATTTATATATCGATACGAGCAACCTAGCAGATTGTAGTGTCACCAACAAAGCTGATGTGGAAGAGCAGGCTCACTTGATGGACCGTATCGTTGAGCTTGAAGACGCAGAGGCTGATTTCAATAAGCAAATTTTGAAAAATGATTTTGCTGTTAAGCAGTCAACGCTTGAGTTATCACGATTACGCAATGAACTGCGAAACGCTGAGGGTGACCTATCACAAACTAAGGTTAACCTTAAAAACAAGAAAATAGAGATTGCCCGTGCAAAAGAGGGCTTAGTCGAAAAAATTAATATAAACATCAAATCGATTGAGAAAGCTATAGCCCTGATTGATAGGGAAATCTCAGTAACGCTTGAACGTTTTGAAGAAGCAAAATTAGAGCTAAACAACGACAGGCTTACTCAAATTAGCAATGTTGAATCATCACTTGATCTCACGATCGGAGCTATAGATGAACTACTGGAAAAAAGTACTCTGACGTTGGGCGAGAACAAACAGCGCATCAAAACGGAGTATGAACAGCGGTTGAGTGATCAAGGTATTAGCGGTGAAATCTATCAACGCTACAAAGAAGAAATTGAATTGCTTGATAATGAGATCAAAAACTTAAAAGTGAAGTCTCATAAAATCAAAGAATACGAGATATGGCTTGCTGTTTATGAAGTGGATGATCCTAAGAGACGTGACGATCGAAATACTAAGGTCAAAGAACTTGAAACGGTGCATCAAGAGTTTGAATCTTTTGAAACTAAACTGAAAGAGTTGAGAGCCAAAGCTCATCGAACCAAAAAAGAGTTTGATGAGAAGCTCTCTATCTTGAGAAACCACAAACAGCGAGTTGACAGTGCAATCTCTCGCCTAACTAACTATGTGATGTTTGAGGGCGAAGAAGGCAGCCAAGAAGCGCTCGATTATAACGGCGATTTAAATTCACTCTTGAGCTATGTAGAGAGCAAACTCCCGGAGTTAGAGAGGCTTACTAAGCTACGTAAAAAAGATATACAACAGATGGAAACTATCACTCTCAACCTTGGTGACGGGGAGCTGTATCGTTTCTGGAATGAAAGCAGCCGAAACGCCATTACAGAGGATATTGTTGCTAGTGACTCTAAGCGAATAGATATTCTAGAAATCATCATGAATGACATTATTCCTCAGGTGACCAGCATAACAATTGAAAGCGCGGTCAACATGGGGCGTATGCTCGTTGACTTCAAGCATCGGCTACTCGGCTTCGACCGTGACATTAAGAAACTTGGTCGTAATATCTCTGAACAAGTAAAGCTCAATAACACGTTCTCTGTGGTTGGTTCTATTGACATTAACGTTGAAAGTTCACTTTCCAAACTACAAGGTTGGCAAGATATTATTAACTTCTCTGAGATTTACGAAGAGTGGGATAAAACGGGATCTGCTGAGCTACCAACCAAAGAGTTTTTCAACGCTTTAAGCACACTGACATACCATATTAGTGCCGAGAAAGTTAAAAAGCCTACTGAGCTGTTTGACATCAAATTTGAAGTCATCGAGAACAACCAGCGTAAAACGGCCAAAACAGATAAAGATATGCGTGATTTGGCCAGTAATGGTACGAACTTGCTCATTCAATCCATGTTGTATTTAGCACTTCTGACACAACAACGTGGAGCAAGTCGACTATCAATAACTTACCCAACCGATGAGATTGGTAAGCTGACGGCAGAAAACCAAGCCAAACTGCTCAAAATGATGGGGGCACACAACTTCAATGTTATCGCGGCTCAACCCGATGGCAATAATCGTACGGCCAACTTATTTAAGTATCTGTATCACTTAACGCCTTACAAGAACATTTTCAACAAACCTAAAGTAAGCAAACTTGCGTTAGCTAAAGCCGCTGAAACTAGCACAGGAGTAGAAGCATGAAGCCAGTATCACAAGTCTTAGAATCTCTACTTAGTGGTAGCTTTATCTGCCCGGCAACGGATCGTGAAGCTTACAAGACGCTTAAAGAGGATCGTACACGCCGAGAAATCAATCAAGCGTTGACTCTTATGGGGCGCGAGCTCCAATGTACGAGCAGAACCAGCGCCTATTATGTTACCTATAAAAGTATCGACGACCACAATCGTCGTCAGGTGACCGCGTTGATGAGTAATGTACACGGTATCATTCGACCTGTGGTTAAGTTCGTAGCGACAGTCAGTGAGGCTGCTCAAGTTGAAGCAGTGATGGTTGGTGGTGATGAGTTAAATGTGCCTATGCTGAGTGCGCAAATCCAATCGTCTCCTAGCTTGATGGAGAAACTCGATAGTATTTATCGACTTCCAAAAGTGAGTCGAAAAAAAGTGCGTGACAGTGCAGCGGATAAACTCAATGTAGTTGTCGAATTTCTGGTTAAAGAAGGGGTGGCTCATTTAGTAAACAAAGAGCGCCAACTCTATGTGATGACGGGAAAATTAGACTTTGTCTACGAGGTGCTCGATTTCATCGATACGCATGAAAAGATCGTTGAGACAGTTAACAAAGCAAACGAGAACCAAGGGGAGTTCGACTTTTGATGAGCCCTCAAAACAATGGGAAACATGGTGGTGTTAACCACATGCTTCGCTTAATCAGCCAAGCAAAGGACACACTAACGCATGTTTTTGAAAATGGCACGATACGTGAAACTCATGAAAACGCCAATGACCTACGTAAATTAAAAGAAGCCCGTGTTGTTATCGTGACAAGCCGCGGCTACCGCGTGCACCCTAAGATGGAAGCATTGATGAACTACTTCCTTGAAACGGAAGCGAGTTCATTTCTTGGGACTCAACATGCTGAGCGCATTCCAGAAATTCAGAGCTTAGCGCAAGAATACCTGGAAGCTAAATTAAATGGCAAAAGAGAACAAGAGGCGGATAGGTTTAATAGCCTTGAAGGTGTCGTTTATGAAATCACAATGGACTTGCAAGAGTCTTGTCGTCGTCTAAGAAACCGTATCAGTTATGACTTTGGCTATGGCCATACGCTCGCTCAAAAACAAAAAGAGAACCAAGTTGCTATAGAGCAAGGTGAAAAGCTTGTTAGTGGCATGAAAGCTTTCTCTTTTAAGTTGTTGAGTGAAATGGCTGGAGATAACTCCGAGCTCAACACCTTGTTTTGTGCTGAAATGCACAGTGCGATTCGTAGTTGCCAACAAGAGCTCGGGTCTATTCTAATTCAACTTCGAGCCTTGATGCTGAAGTATCGTAACCGCGAACGCGATAAGGACCTGATCAATGCCTTTGATCGGTTTATTGATCAAGAGCCACACTGGACACCAAGTGACGATTTAATTCTGCCTGATGAGGTAGCAAAGCACGACGGCATTCCGATGTTTTGGCTTTCAGAACCTATTCAATTTGCACATCACCCAAATCCTGATGATATGGACCAAGAACCGGAATTGGCTGATATTGTTGAAAAAATTACGGCACAGCCCGCCGAACAAGAAGAGCTTCCGGTTGTTGAAGAAGCTGAGCGCCGAGAGTTGACTCTTGATGTTGAAATACAAGAGCTGATTGAAGCGGACATTGATTCTCATTGCGATACCTTTTTTGCTGAAGCCTTTATTGGTAAGGGAAAAACCAGCATTTCCGCTTTGGAGTATTACGAGCAAATCAATAGTGACTTACCGGAAGACCTTGATCAGCTCACTTGCGCTAAAGACGTGTGGCTATTTAGCGTGCTTAATTTCCATAGTTCAATGCTTCCCGAAGATAGCAAAGGCTTTACCGTTGAGCCTATCGGGTCTTATACCTATTTAGCAAAAGGTAGCAATATAGGTTACGGCAACCTTCACTTAGAAGATGTGTCTATAGCGAGGAAACTGTGAGTAAAATCATTGATGATATAACGGGTAGTGATTTAAATCGGCTAAAGCAACTCTTCTCTCCTGCGAAGGTTAATGCAGGCGCCAGTGTAGCGCTGAGTGGCGTGTTTGATACTTTTCATCGCGACTTTAGTGTTGGGAGCGCCAGAGGAGAACATTTGCAGCTGACGCCTAGAGATATACGTCAAATTAGGAAGGTGATTAAAGAGCAATCTGGTTTTGATCTTTTAACTGATCCCATCCCTAATTCTCGAACGGATATGGCTCAGTTCTTTCCTAACGAGAAGTTAAGCTCAAGTCCTGTCAAAGACAAGGTCATTAAAGTTTATGGGATTTTGTCCACGAACATAAATGGTAAATCATATGACTTACAAGAGGGCATGAACATTGAGGTAGCTCTAAGTCATTTGACGAGCATTGAGCACAGCCAAGTTGTGATTGTTGAAAACTATGAAGCATTTTCTAAGTTTAGATTAGTACAAACCGACATAGGGCCTAACCCTCTTATCGTTTACCGGGGGGATAAGGACACGGGAGTAATCTCAAAAGAAATTGCGTTGGCTTTTCCAGACGTAGAGCTTATAGCTTGGTTTGATACCGATCCTAAAGGTATTTCTTTAGCTTTATCATCGGGAGCGACTTATATGCTGCTACCTAATTTATCAACAGATACTCTCAAAGAACATGGTCGCTCAGACTTGTTTGCAGACCAATACCAAAACTGGGATCGTGTCTCAAAACTTATCCCCCCTAAGTTAGAGTCCATAATGTCTGAACTGGAAAAAGGGATAACCCAAGAGTCAATCATGGCAAATCAAATAGCCGTAAGGTTACACCAAATTTAGTCACCTTTACCTTGGGGTAATCAATCAAATGCTTTGAAGCTAACGCAGAATGCCTACAAGACAGTTAGGTACTACTAATCTAGCCACTGAATTGTTTATAAAGATGAAACGAATTTTGTGGCTTTTTTTAAAATGCTCGATCATTTGGATATTTCCTTACCTTAAGGCACGTAAAAAGCGCCTAAAATCGGAGCTTTATCAATTCAACTCATTCAATTTTATATATAATCGCCCTCAATAGTCTGCGCTTGAAAGCAGAGTCCTACATTATTCGAGTAATTAACAACATGGCAAAAGCACCCGCTAACAAGAAACCCGCCTCAAAAGCTAAGCCCGTATCAAAAGCTAAGAAAGCGACCAAAGGCTTTGAAGAGACCCTTTGGGATACAGCTAACCAACTGCGTGGCAGTGTTGAGTCATCTGAATACAAACACGTGGTGTTAAGCCTTGTGTTCTTAAAGTTCATCAGCGACAAGTTTGAAGCACGCCGTCAGAAGATGATAGACGACGGGCAAGACGCTTTTGTTGAGATGAAAGAGTTCTACCAACAAGACAACATCTTCTTTTTACCAGAAGATGCGCGTTGGTCATTTGTTAAAGCGCGCGCTAAGCAAGATGATATCGCTATCATCATCGATACCGCTTTATCGACTATCGAAAAAAACAACCCTAGCTTAAAAGACGCCCTGCCAGACAACTACTTCTCGCGCCAAGGTTTGGAAGTGAAAAAGCTGGCGTCACTTATCGACAGCATTGAAAACATCGACACGCTGGCGAACGAATGCGACATGAGCGAAGAAGATTTAGTCGGTCGTGTTTATGAATACTTCCTAGGCAAGTTTGCAGCAACCGAAGGCAAAGGTGGTGGCGAGTTCTATACGCCTAAGTCAGTGGTAACACTGTTAGCTGAAATGCTAGAACCTTTCCAAGGTAAGATCTACGACCCGGCTTGTGGCTCCGGCGGTATGTTTGTTCAGTCTTTAAAGTTCATTAAAGAGCATGAAGGACGCACCAAAGACATCGCTATTTATGGTCAAGAGCTGACCTCGACCACTTATAAACTGGCGAAGATGAACTTAGCCATTCGCGGCTTATCAGGCAATTTGGGTGAGCGTGCAGCCGATACCTTTTTTGCTGACCAGCATAAAGACTTAAAAGCCGATTACATCATGGCCAACCCACCGTTTAACCTTAAAGGTTGGCGTAATGAAGCAGAGCTAACCGATGATGCGCGCTTTGCTGGCTATCGTACACCACCAACAGGCAACGCCAACTACGGTTGGATTTTGCACATGCTCTCTAAGCTAAGCGAAACAGGCACCGCAGGCTTTGTATTGGCGAATGGCTCAATGAGTTCAAATACTTCCGGTGAAGGTGAGATCCGCCAGCAGCTTATCGAGAACGATCGCGTTGAATGTATGATTGCTCTGCCGGGGCAGCTGTTCTTTACTACGCAAATTCCTGTGTGTATCTGGTTTATTACAAAAGACAAAACCGAGAACACCACCAAAGGTTTCCGTAACCGCCAAAACGAGACTTTGTTTATTGATGCTCGTGAAATGGGCACGATGATTAGCCGCACCAATAAAGAGCTGACTAAAGGCGACATCGCTCTAATTGCCGACACTTACCACGCTTGGCGCTGTGATGACGCAGAACTCAAAGCGCGTATTGAGCGAGGTGATGGCAAAGTAGATAAGTACCAAGACCAAGCAGGCTTTAGCAAATCAGCGACGATTGCTGATATCAAGGCTAATGATTTTGTACTGACGCCGGGGCGCTATGTTGGCGCAGCTGACGTGGAAGATGATGGCATTCCGTTTGAAGCCAAGATGAGTGAACTTTCACAAACTCTATATAGCCAAATGAATCAATCCAAAGAGTTAGACAAAACCATTCGCCGTAATTTGGAGGCGTTGGGTTATGGGGAGTAACTGGAAGAATATTCCTTTAGGAAATCTAATTACTCTTCAAAGAGGGCACGACCTACCATCACAAGACCGAACTGAAGGTTGTGTACCTATAATGGGTTCATCTGGGCTTACCGGGTGGCATAATGAGGTTAAGATGACTGGTCCGGGTGTGGTTGTTGGCAGAAGCGGCAACTCTATGGGAGTAGTTAGCTATAGCGATAGCGATTTTTGGCCTTTAAATACGTGTTTGTATGTGACTGATTTTAAAGGTAATGATGTTAGGTATATATATTACCTTTTACAGCAAATTGACTTTGATCAGTTTAATTCTGGAAGTGCTCAAAAATCTTTAAATCGGAATGCGGTTTACCCATTTGAAGTATATTCTACTGAGGATAAAGACGAGCAGCGCGCGATAGCTAAGTTACTCTCTGATTTTGAAGAGAAGGTAGCTCTCAACAACCAAATCAACCAAACCCTAGAGCAAATGGCACAAGCAATCTTCAAGTCATGGTTTGTCGACTTCGACCCTGTAAAGGCCAAAATGAATGGTGAACAACCAAAAGGGATGGATGCGCCTTTTCTTTCAAAAACAGTTGCCTCGCTTTTCCCAGAAAAGCTCGTTGAGTCTGAGCTGGGGTTGATTCCTGATGGATGGGAAGCAGGTACTGTGGGAAGTGTGACTACAGCAAAAGGTGGTTACGCTTTTAAAAGTAAGCAATTTGTTGATGAAGGTAATCCAGTAATCAAAATCAAAAACATTTCGTCTTCAGGAACAGTTAATACACTGGACTGTCAGTGCATCGATGATGATATCGCAAGTACAGCTTCACGTTTTAAACTATCGAATGGTGACTTGTTGATGGCGATGACAGGTGCAACTGTGGGTAAGAGTGGTGTCTATGTGTCAGATGGTAGAGATGGCTATTTAAATCAACGTGTTGCAAGGTTTGAATCTAAAGTTGATAGCTCAAAGCCGTGTTGGTTTACATACAATTTAGTGACAAAAGACAGCATATTTGAACAGATTGTTGGTGCAGCTCAAGGTAGTGCTCAGCCTAATATTAGCTCTAAAGGGATTGAGCAAGTAAAAGCAGTTATTCCAACACATGATCTTATTGGTAAATACCAAGAGCTGGTCGCTCCGTTATACGCAAAGTGGATCTCAAATTTTCAAGAGAGTAGTCAATTAGCTGAGCTTCGCGACACCTTACTTCCTAAATTGCTTTCCGGCGAAATCGACTTAGAAAACGTGCAAGTAGAACAAGCTAAAGCACTAGCAGAGTAACCTTTCGTCATTCCAGAAAGTGAGGGACGAACTTATCAGGAATCTCGTTTTTGACGGTGGTGAAAAGCGAGATCTCAGATACCTCGCGCCTCGGTTCTGAGATAACGAAGGTGGGAATTAGATGAATCCGAAATAGAACAAAGCAAAGCGTAGGTGGAACCATAATATAATGAACGCAACTAATACTCGTGAAATCGACATTTCTGAATTGACGACACTGTGTGAAACAAGCACTTTGCAAAAAGGCATCTTGCTTTCACGCAGTGGTGCAGTACGCAAGCTTAACCTTGTTGGCAACACCGCGACCGCACAGGTCAAAGGCAGCCTCAATTATCAAGTGAGCCTCGATTTCACTGGCGATCTGGTTGGCACTTGTACTTGCCCTGCGGCGCAATATCAAATGTTGTGCAAGCACGGCGTGGCGGTTGCCCTTTGCCTACAAGACCAAGAACAAGCTTTAAACCAAAGTAGTGAACGAGATACCATAAAAAATCACCTGCAAAGCCTTGGTGAAGAGGCCATGGTAGAGATGCTACTCGAATACCTAGAAGAAGATGAGTACACATGGAATGCACTGCTGACAAAAATTGAAATACGCGAAAAGCCAGCCGTATATGGCGAGCTGAAAAAGTTGGTTACCCAAGCCTTACCGCGAGAACAGCTCTGGGATTGGCGAGAAAGCCATGATTATTTCAACTCAGCAGAAATTCAATTGAACATGATCATTGAATCAATGCAAAGCCTTAACGCCGATCATCAATGGAAATTAATAAACTACCTTGTTGAACGGTTGAATAAGGTGCTAGAGCAAATTGATGACTCCAATGGCGATCGTTATGGCATTGAAAGCATGATTAACGAACACATGCCAAAGACGCTGGCAAAGCTTAATTGGAGTGAGCAAGAGAAAGCGCAGTGGATGTTTGAGCGTTTGACCCATTACGAATTTGACGTATTTCCTTCGATTGAAGAGAGTTTTGGAGCGATTTGGCAATCTAACACCCACTTTCTAACCTTATGCCGCCAAGCGATAGATCAAGCATCGCAAGATGAGAGTAGCTGGAACTTACGCTCATGGGCAGTTCCGTTAATGAAACACAGCTCCGATTGGCGTGAAGTGGCGGAAATTAAACAAAAAATAGCACGAACGTGTCGAGATTATCTTGAAGTTGTTGATATGTTCATTGATGAGCAAGAGCCGTTAGAAGCTGAGTTTTGGTTAGCTAAGGCGAAAAAAATGGCGAGTGATTATGAACTTCGTGCGTGCGAACAAGCTCAATTCCGTCTTTATGTTGAACTAGGTGAAATCCATTCTGCATGGGTATTAGCTAACCGTTTGTTAGAACAATCACCAAGCTTTCAATATTATCAACAGTTAGCGAAGTTTAAAGCCAATTACCAAATTGATGATGTTGAATTTTTCTCCCGCACTGAACTGCTACTTGCCAATGCCTATCAACAACCAGACCGCTATAATCAAGCTTCTGATCGTACGGATGCCTTGGTTCTGTTCTATATCGATAACCAGCAATTAGACAAAGCGTGCGAATGGGTTGCCGAACATAAAATATCAATACAAGGACTTATTTCGCTTGCCGATCAAATTGTGGATGATAAACCTGAAAATACGCTGGATTATTATCTGCGAGCAGTCTCATCTTATATCGAACAGACCAATAATACGGCTTACGATCAAGCTTTAGAGTTACTTCGACGTTTAGAGAATATGCTGAAATCGCATCCTACTCAATTGGCGACATTTTATAGTCAGGTGGCGCAACTCGCTACCACGTACAAGCGTAAGCGTAATATGTTCGCTTTAATTCAGAAATATTATTCAAAATATATCTGATTCTGCGGAGGTGACAAGATCTGCGGTGTTGAGAAAATGGAACAAAGCCCGAAACCGAGTTACTACAAAACAAATTTAAATAACTCAATTTAGAAAACAACAAACAACGTCAAACAGCAGTAGGAAAAGGCGATGAGCTTAAAATTTACTGAAGCCAAACTCGAACAGGCCATTATCGAGCTATTGGGTGAGCAAGGCTACCCACACGCAGTGGGTGAACAAATAGCGCGTGAAGACAAAGAACAAGTACTCATTGTCGATGACTTACGACGCTACCTTGCCAAGCAGTACCGAGGCGATGCTATAACCGAGAGCGAAATTGACACCATTGTTCGTATGATCTCAACGTTGCCTGCCAGTGATTTATACCATAGCAATAAAACCTTCTGCCAATGGCTAACCAATGGCTTTCTGTTTAAGCGTGAAGATCGCTCAAAGAAAGACCTCTATATTGAGTTAATCGACACAAGACATTTGGCACAAGCCTTACGCTTGATGTTTGTCCCGTTGCTAGAGAATAAATCTAAATCAGATAATACTGATAGAGAAGTTGCAGAGGGTAATGTTAGTTACTTAGAAACATATCGCCTAGACCCGACTGATACCAATATCTATAAAATCGTTAACCAGCTAGAGATTGAAGGTGTCGATGAACAAGTTCGAATCCCTGATGGCATCCTTTATGTGAACGGCTTACCGCTGGTGGTGTTTGAATTCAAAAGTGCCGTGCGAGAGAAAGACGCGACCATCTTTGATGCATGGAAGCAAATTTGCGTTCGTTATCGCCGTGATATTCCCAAGCTGTTCGTCTACAACGCGATGTGCATCATCAGCGATGGCGTGAACAACAAAATGGGCAACCTGTTTGCGCCGTATGAGTTTTTTTACGCGTGGCGCAAAGTAACGGGCAACGAGTCTACCGAAAAAGAGGGTATTAATTCCCTCTACACCATGATTGCCGGGTTGTTTAACCAAACTCGATTACTTGATGTAGTGAAGAACTTTGTCTTCTTCCCTGATACCTCTAAGAAAGAGATAAAAGTCTGTTGTCGTTACCCGCAGTACTACGCAGCGCGTAAGCTTTACTACAACATCGACAAAGAACGTAAGCCATACGGTAGTGGTAAAGGCGGTACTTACTTTGGTGCAACAGGGTGTGGTAAGAGCTTTACCATGCAGTTTCTATCTCGCCTATTGATGAAAAGCATCGATTTTGAAAGCCCGACCATTGTACTTATTACCGACCGCAACGATCTCGATGACCAGCTTTCTAAACAGTTCTGTAATGCCTCTGATTACATTGGTGATGAGATGGTGGTGCCAGTTAAAAGCCGTCAAGATTTAAGAGATAAGCTACAAGGCATCAAGAGTGGTGGTGTGTTCCTGACTACCATTCATAAGTTCACCGAAGACATCGAATTGCTTTCAGAGCGTACAAACATCATCTGTATTTCTGATGAAGCGCACCGTTCACAGGTCAACCTCGATAAGAAAGTGGTGATCAAATATCAAGATGGTGTAGCCGTCGATGTGAAAGAGACATACGGCTTTGCTAAGTATCTACACGACTCTCTGCCAAGCGCGACTTACGTTGGCTTCACCGGAACGCCGATCGATGCCACCCTTGATGTATTCGGTGATGCAGTAGACAGCTACACCATGACAGAATCTGTTAATGATGAAATTACGGTTCGTATTGTTTATGAAGGCCGAGCCGCTAAAGTCATTCTTGATAACAGCAAGCTTGAAGAGGTAGAGAAATACTACCAAGCGTGCGCAGAGGCGGGCACCAATGAACATCAGATAGAAGAGAGCAAGAAAGCTTCTGCCAATATGAACGCGATCCTTGGCGACCCTGACCGTATTGAAGCTTTGGCGAAAGACTTTGTTGAACATTATGAAGGGCGAGTTAAAGAAGGTTCCACGATAAAGGGCAAGGCGATGTTTGTCTGTGCGAGTCGTGAAATCGCGTTTGATTTTTATAAGCAAGTCAAAATCTTAAGGCCAGAATGGTTCGAGGAAAAGCTATCAATTGATGGTGTCGAGCTGACTGATAAAGAGAAAGAAGAGTTAAAGCCACTTGCGATGGTGCAAATGGTGATGACGCGCGGCAAAGACGATGATCCAGATCAGTACAGCCTACTAGGGACAAAGGAATATCGAAAATCACTCGACCAGCAGTTTAAGAGTCCTAAGTCGAATTTCAAAATAGCCATTGTAGTCGACATGTGGCTAACAGGTTTTGACGTTCCTGAATTGGATACTATCTACATCGATAAGCCGTTGCAGAAACACAACCTGATTCAAACTATCTCACGTGTTAACCGTAAGTTTGAAGGCAAGGCGAAAGGGCTCGTTGTCGATTACATTGGTATCAAGTCACGTATGAATCAAGCCTTAGCGATGTATTCAAAGGCTGATGAGACTAACTTTGAAGATATTCGCTTTTCCGTTATTGAGGTGAAGAACCATCTCGATCTGTTAAGGCAGATGTTCCACAAGTTCGATACGTCAGGTTATTACACAGGAGAGCCGTGTAAGCAGCTAGAGTGCCTTAATCAGTCGGCAGAATACATCCTTCAAACCAAGAAAGGTGAAACCCGATTCATGGCTTTAGTCGGCCGTATGAAGGCGGCTTATGATGTTTGCTGTGGTAGTGAATTGTTATCTCAGCAAGAGCGCGACCAAATTCACTTTTATATCGCAGTGCGCTCTATCATCTTTAAGCTAACCAAAGGTGATGCACCAGATACGGCACAAATGAATAAGCGCGTTCGCGAGTTAGTGGCAGAAGCACTTCGTGCCGATGGAGTAGAAGAGATCTTTACCATTGGTGATGAGCACGCCGAAGCGATCGATATTTTTGACGAAGATTACCTAGCTCGCATCAACAAGATTAAGCTGCCTAACACCAAAATTCAGCTACTTCAGAAGCTACTAGAGAAGGCGATAAGCGATTTCAAGAAGGTCAACCAGCTACAAGGGATGAATTTCTCTAAGCGCTTCCAATCGCTGGTGGAGCAATACAACGAACGTCGTGAAAATGATGTGTTGAATGGTGAGGAGTTCGATACCTTCTCTCAAGAAATGACCGACATTATCTTTGATATCGTGAAAGAAATGGGCTCGTTTGAAGACCTAGGCATCGACCTAGAAGAGAAAGCGTTCCTCGATATCTTGAACCACATGCGCAAGAAGTACGATTTCACTTACGACGATGACAAGATGCTCGAACTGGCGAAGGAGATGAAAACCACAGTAGACAATGTCGCTCAATACCCAGACTGGGCAGGCCGCGATGACATCAAAGCCAAGTTGAAAGTGGATTTAATCTTACTGCTACACAAATACGGCTTCCCACCAGTTGCCAATGATGATGTTTACAAAGGCGTGCTAGAGCAGGCTGAGAATTATAAGAAGAATGTGTAGTCGCTTTAAATTTGATGACATTTGATTTTATCAATGAGTATTTCAGCTAAAACAATCACTTTAGCTGAAATACTCGAATAGAGATCTAACCTCGAATGATCATTTGCTCGCGCTCTGGACCTACCGATACCATCACGATTGGCACACCCATCAGCTCTTCGATACGAGTAACGTAATCTTGCGCTGCTTGAGGAAGGCTCTCAAACGTGCGGCAACCCGTGATGTCTTCATCCCAGCCAGCCATATCTTCATATACGGGCTTTAGCTCAGCCGTTTGTGGCCAAATCGGGTTCTCAGTATGTTCACCTGAGTAAGCGGTACAGATTTTAAGTTCAGACAAACCAGACAGGCAATCGATCTTAGTCAGTGCTATTTCCGTTGCAGCTTGTAGGTCAACGCCGTTGCGAGTTGCCACTGCATCAAAGTAACCCATGTCACGTGGGCGGCCTGTTGTTGCGCCGTATTCGTTAGAGCTTTCGCGGAAGCTATCTTGTTCTTCCATTGCAGTTACTAGCGTGCCAGTACCAACAGACGAGCTGAATGATTTAGCAACAGCGATAACACGTTCAGGACGAAGTGCAGGTAAACCGCTACCAATGCCAGCATAAGCTGCGGTTACATTCGAAGATGTTGTCCAAGGGTATTCACCGTAGACAAGGTCGCGACCTGCGCCTAACTGAGCTTCAAACAGTAGGTTTGCGTCTTGTGATTGCAGCGCTTTAAGCGGCTCAGTTACGTTGCAGATGAACGGGCGCCACGCTTTAGTTACTTCAAGTAGCCATTCTGTCATTTCAGAAGCAGTCTGGGAGAAGTCACATTGAGGGTAGAGCGCTTTAAGCTGAGGCATCTTCCAATCAAGTAGGAATTGAATACGCTGCTCTAAAATTTCAGGTTGATTCAGCCAACCGACAAGAATGCCTTTCTTCATTACACGATCGCCGTACGCTGGTGCAATGCCTTGACGTGTAGAGCCGTAAGCGCCATCGCCCAAACGCTCTTCTTCAAGCGTATCTTCAAGAGCATGTAAAGGGAGACACAGTGTCGCACGATCTGAGATCGCCATTTTCACTTTGATGCCAGCCTCTTGAACTTCTGCAATCTCTTCAGTTAGCGCAGCAGGGCTGATCACCATGCCAGGGCCAAGAACCGCCGTACAATTAGGATTAAAAATACCACTAGGTAGTTGGTGCAGTTTGAATGTACCGAAGTCATTTACCACAGTATGACCTGCATTGTTTCCGCCTTGGAAACGAATGCTAGCAGAAGCTTGGTCTGCTAAAAAATCGACGATGCGGCCTTTGCCTTCATCACCCCAGTTTGCGCCCACAACAACGATAGATGGCATAATTTTTCTCCTAACTGATTGAGGAATCATGTTAGGCCTACAAGGTGGATAAGAGAAATTAATTATCTTTATTATCTTGATAAGGATTTCATATATCCTTAAAGTCTTAAGCTACAAACGAGATTCCCTATCACGTTCGTTCCTCACTGTAGGGAATGACGATGGGGCATTCTTTACTTTTAGGGAATGATATTAGTGACACGAGAGAGAGGACATGATGCTCGATATTAATTTGTTGAAGACGTTTGTGACGCTTGCGGAGTACAAGCATTTTGGGAAAGCGGCCAATGCACTGCACATGACACAACCCAATGTGAGTTTGCACCTAAAACAACTGGAACAACAAACACGCATAAAGTTGATAGAGAGAAGCCCTTTTCAATTGACTCAAGCGGGTGAACGGCTATTGGAAACAAGCCAAAGAACGCTACTCGAACTGCAGATTTGTCAGGCCGATCTCAATGCCATTAACGACCTTAAAATAGGGACGTTAACCATTGCCGTAAGTGACATCATTTCTCGATTTTTGCTAATTCGTCCGTTCCAGAAGTTCAAAGCGCAGTATCCCGGTATTGACCTTACGCTCTTAAATACCACGTCATCTCAGGCATCGAATTTAGTTAAAAATGCTCAAGCGGATATTGGTTTTGTTATCGCCAAAGAGCAGCACAACGAGTCTTTGTATTTCACTAAGCTGCAAGAGCTTTCTTGGTGTGCGCTTGGCGATGGGGTTGATATCCGAGACTCTGATGCAGAGCTCACTTTGATTCTACTAGGTCATGATACGAGAACGCGTGACTTTATTGATGAAGGTTTACCAAGCCTTAATCTACCTAATTATAGGGTGATGGAAGTAGGGAGTGTCGATGCTCAAATCGACTGGGCAGAAGCGGGATTTGGTGTGGCTATTGTCCCGGAGTTTGCGGTATCAACCAAGCAGCACCTGCATTCGAAAGTGACACCATTGACCAACTTCTCGAGCACCAGTCTTGGTTATATTGTTCGGCAGAACCAAGTCTTGTCGAAAGCAACCAAGCAGCTGTTAGGTTGGGTGAATGATGAGATTATTTCATTGCAAAACAAATAAATACAATCATTGAGTTTGACTCAATCAGCCCACCTCGAGTGGGCTTTTTTGTCCCTGGAAAGCCTCGTTTTTACTGAATCAATAATCTTTGGAACAAACTAGCGCTCACCATCAACTATTCGTCCCGCAAATCAGAGTTTCAAAATTCATCGTTGACAAAGTTTGATAATCAAACTAAATTTCAAATTATTACCTTGATTGTCAAATTACTTGTCAATCAAAGGGCTTTTATTTGCAACGATCATCTAACCACAAACACAAGCTAAGGACGCCATTTTGAGTTTTCCAACATGTCACCAACACAACTTTTCTTCACATAACAGTCAAGGTGAGAAACGCACGTTCTATGTCCTGTTATTGACCGTCGTTACCATGGTTGTCGAAATTGTTGCAGGTACTATTTACGGCTCGATGGCATTGCTTGCCGATGGTTGGCACATGGGGACGCACGCCGCAGCGTTTGGTATCACCTTATTTGCATACCGTTATGCGAAGAAACATGCCGAGAGCGAACGTTTCTCTTTCGGTACTGGCAAAGTCAGCGTGTTAGGGGGCTACACCAGCGCGATTGCATTGGGGATTGTGGCATTGTTGATGCTGGTGGAATCAGTACATCGTTTGTTTAACCCACAAGCGATTCAGTTCAATGAAGCGATCATCGTTGCTTGTATTGGTTTAACTGTGAATGTGGTGAGTATGTTTTTACTTGGCGATCACCATCATGATCACGGACACGAGCATGGCCACAATCATAGTAAGAATCACGGTCATTCACATAGCCATGAGCACGACAGCGACCATGGTCATAAACATGGCGAGCATCACGGACACCATCATGATCACAACCTACGCGCAGCCTACATGCATGTGTTGGCGGATACTCTAACTTCGCTGCTTGCGATTGTTGCGCTGCTATTTGGTAAGTTTTACGGTTGGAACTGGTTAGATGCAACAATGGGAATGGTTGGCGCATTCGTGATTGCTAAGTGGACGATGAACCTTATGAAACAAACCAGCCCAATCCTGCTGGATGAGAATATCGACCAAGATTATCGTGACTCAGTGACCAAAACCTTAACGCCTTATGCGTCGGTCACCGATTTCCATATGTGGAAGGTGAGTGGGCATCACTATTCAGCAGCGATTACTCTTGAATCAAACAGTGATAAAACCGTCTCTGAATATAAACAAATGCTCGCCAAGTTTGATAAGATTAATCATCTTACTCTTGAAGTGCATTCAAACGACCATGCGAAATATAGAACAGCTTAACCAAATACTGACTGAGTTCTACGATAAAATGTCTTCGTGGGAGCAGTCTGTTGTCAAAGAGACGGGTTATTCCCTGGCTCAAGTACACACCATTGAAGTACTTGGTATGCATGGTGCGTTAAGAATGAAAGAGCTCGCTGAAAAGTTGGGTATTACCACGGGTACACTTACTGTTCAAATAGAAAAGTTGGTTAAAGCTGAATTGATTGAGCGCCATGAACACCCAACAGATCGTCGTGCGATTGTGGTTGCCTTGACGGATGAAGGGCAGAAGATACACGTTCACCACAATCAGCTTCACTTGAATTTGGTTAATGAGCTGACGCAAGATATCGAAGAAGACGAGAAAGCGGTGTTATTGAAGTGCCTAACCAAGATGGTAAAAGCGTTTTAGCCAGCCTTGAATTCGCACCTAACTCTTTAGCTGCAAAGCGATTGACTAGAAAATCAAAAGATGGACCTGACTCGAATTGAGTAGGTCCATTTTTTTCGCCGTTTACGCTCTACTGTACAATCATTAATAGACGGATTCACTGTTTAAAAACCAAGTCAAAACCTCCAATATTGCGCTTCGATCGTGCTCTTCTGGAGAGCCAAAAAAATGTCATCATAAATAATGCATCCAAATGTGCGTCAAAGTCTTTTAATTCAATGCCTTGTATACCATGACATTCAAGCCATTTATGTTCCGTCAAATAGCTGTCTCTCACTTTTATCATTCAACTAATGTACATGTATTCAATTTGTGTTATTGATACTTTTATCTTTAGTGAAAAGATTCATTCTCTGTTTGAATACCATTGAGAATGTCACTGCTGGTGGGCTGAACAGTCGCTAGATTTAGTGCTCATTACTGATACAAAAACCATAACCATAACAATAATCAGGTCGCGCAAGTTGGATATCCATTCTTTGATGCGATTTATTTGGATACTCATAGTTAATTTAGTAAAGACGAGCCACGTATATGAACATAAAGAAAAAGCTCTATTCGTTGGGGATGTTCTCCATCTTCGGCATGATTTCACTGCTGTTTACCACATCGCAATTTGCAGACACCACCGCTCAAATGAGTGAAGCCAAACAAATTACCAAAGAGCTTGAAGTGCGTTTGCTCAACCTTCGCCGTAACGAGAAAGATTTTTTACTGCGTAGCGATATGAAATACCTCGACAAGTTCGACGTAAACTACAAAAAATTCTTAGCGTCTGAATCTGAGCTAGATACAGTGCTCAGTGATTTAGGTTTAGCCAACAGCACACACCTACGTGAAGACATCGAAACTTACCACACCAGCTTTGTTAACTTAGTTAAAGCGAGCGAAGTCTATGGGCTATCACGTGACAAAGGTATGCTAGGCGAGTTTCATGTTTTGCTCGATAACATCAGCGCGACAGCCAGTGCGGAACAAAAAATCGAGCTTTACCTGTTCAATGACTTAATTGAGAAGGGGGAGTTTGACCCGAGTGTTCTTTCTATAACTTCAAATATGAGTAGCTCAGCGGCTTTGATAGACGCTGCTCGCCAAGTGGTTGAGCAAAAGCGCGTGATCGGTTTGAAGCATAACGAAGGCCTGCTAGGCGAAGCGCGTTCTGGTTCGCACGTTATCGAGACTCAGTTTAAAGAATTCTCGGCGGTGCTAGACCAACAAACGCAGCAAGAGATGGACAAACTATCGCTGATCAACAACATCCTTTGCGTCACACTACTTGTGTCGATCATTCTGTTCAGCTGGTTAATCGTCCGTTCTATCATTGGCAAAATTGAGTCACTGCTTTCGGTTATCCGTAATATCGTTAACTCAAACGACGTGTCTATTCGCTCTCACCTAGATGGTAAAGACGAACTCAGCACGCTAGGCCAATACTTCAACCAACTGTTGGATCAACTGGAAGGGCTTATCGCTGCCTCTCAATCTAAGTCACTGCAACTGACACAAAGCACATCGAACATGCATGATGAGCTAGAGTCAGTAATCAAACAGTTTGAAGTTCAAGCAAATCACACATCTACAATGACAACGTCAGTTCAAGAGATGGTACTCACCATTGGCGAGATCTCTGAAAGCACATCGGTTGCCGCTGAAGGTGTACATCAAGCGAAAGTGAATGCCGATAAAGGCCGTGAAGTGGTGGTTGAAACCATCAGCAACATCACCCAGTTGTCTGAACGTCTTTCAAGCAGCCAAGATTCGATCAGTTCACTGAACCATCATGTTGACCAGATCGGCGATGCAGTAAACATCATCCAAGGCATTGCAGAACAAACTAACCTATTGGCATTGAACGCAGCAATTGAAGCAGCACGTGCGGGTGAACAAGGTCGTGGCTTTGCGGTAGTTGCCGATGAAGTACGCGCACTAGCAAGCAGAACGCATCAATCGACCACAGAGATAACTTCAGTGGTGAGTGCAATTCAAAGCCAGATGCAGGCGTCGATGGCAGAGATTGGCGAGTGTAATCAACAAGGTCAACTAACGCTGAAAGATTCGGAAGAGCTGGATGCGAGCTTGCAACTTATCTTGAGCGATATGGAAAGCATCCAAGGTAATTCAGAACGTATTGCTTCAGCGATTGAAGAGCAGGGCGCAGTAATGGCGCAAGTGAGTGACTCAATTACTGAGCTGAACACTATCTCGAACGACAATAACGCTTCGGCGCAGCATTGCTTAGTTGAAGTGGACAAGGTAGCAGAGCAAGCGAACGATATGGACCAAGCGGTCGCGCAGTTCAAGACTTCATAAACGACATAGAACTTACTAAAACAAAAGGCGTGGATCATCTACGCCTTTTTTGTGCCTGAAATTCAAATAGATAAATGACGAGAATAAAAAAACGGCCCGATCTGGGGGAAGATCTGGGCCGTTATATTACGTATTAAAGGGGGGACTACTTATTTCGGCCTTCCAGCACATCCAGTGCCAGTTCAACCGCTTTATCAATATTGTCGCATCCCGCTAACTTACCTGAGCTGATAGGACCAAGCACATTAGCGTATAACGAGAGCTGCTTGTTAAATGGCAGGCTCAACTGCTCATATAAACGCTGGCGAATCTCGGCATGTTGCTCAGGAGCGTGAGCAGCAAGGCTTTTCAAAGTGTCATAAACAAGAGTGGTGGTAGTGTTCATTCGTCTCTTTATCATTAAGTGGGAGGCGCTTATTTTATAATCTTTTCGTATTCTTTTACTGTGACATAAGTCATACAATATTATTAATGTGTTTATCTTTTCAATCTAATGAGAATAAGGCATTCCAAAATAGACTTAAGTATCTGTGAAATATAACTAAAATAATGACAGACTATCGAACACACAAACGAATTGGCGCGTTTCTGGCAAACGGTTGAATCTATAGGAAGAGGAACAACATGCACTACGACGTATTCAACGGAGACGCAGATGGCATAATCGCGTTGTTACAGCTGCGATTAAGTGAGCCAAGAGAGAGCGTGCTCATTACTGGTGTTAAGCGTGATATTAAGTTGGTCTCTCAAGTTGTTACTCAAACTATGGAGCCGGGTAAGCAAGGTGATGTTTCTTCCGTTACCGTTTTAGATGTATCGATGGAGAAAAACCTGCCTGCACTGCACTCACTGCTAGACGCAAACATCAATGTATTTTATTGCGATCACCACCGAACAGGGGATGTCCCAACTTCTAGTCATTTAGATACTCTGATTGATACCGCGCCAGAGAGCTGCACGAGCTTGCTGATTAACCAGAAGCTGAATGGTGCGCATGTGGCTTGGGCAATCGCAGCTGCCTTTGGCGACAATCTAAAAACGGTGGCGGCGCGGCTAGCGGATGAAAATGGATTCGCTCAATCTCAAAAAGAGTTTCTAGAAGAGCTAGGTACCTTGGTTAACTACAACGGTTACGGTTCGTCACTGAGTGATTTGCATTTCACGCCAGCTGAGCTCTACAAAACCCTTTATCAATACCCGAATCCGTTTGATCTTTTGGATGATAAAGACTCTGTGTTTTATCGACTACGAGATGCTTATCAAAATGATCGCCAGCAGTTATCAAACCTTGCTCCTGTTTATGAAAGTGAAGTCGCACGTGTGTTTGAACTGCCAGGTGAGACGTGGGCAAGGCGCATCAGTGGCGTATTTGGTAATGAAATCGTTAATCAAGATCCAAACCGAGCGCAAGCAGTATTAACGAAAAACCAAGACGGCGAGTCTTACACGGTGAGCTTACGTGCGCCATTATCAAATAGAACGGGTGCAGACGAAATTTGCTCAAGTTTTGCGACTGGCGGAGGAAGAAAAGCAGCGGCTGGAATTAATCAACTTAATGAACTTGATAAGGTGAATTTTATTTCACTATTGGATGCATATTATTCATCTGGCACTGACGGTTAACTGAATAACTCCCGACGTATACATTCAAAACCCTACAAATTCTTGCTCCTATATTCCGTTATACGTGCGTATTGCTAGCACATGTATGATGGCTATATCCAGGCTGTTTTAGTGATATCACTCGCAATGGTATCTGGTCTTAGGTCAGTAATTACGGCTTATTTGGGATGATTTTTGCCGATTTAAAGTTTATTTTTTCCTATCGGTGATTTTTTATATTTTTGGTTAATTATCTTAGTGAATTAAGGTTGATTAAATATTTATATGGTCAATGCATTTAGCCGAAAATAACAGTTTTTAGCATTTCAATTTGAATGAAAAGTCAAAATCATATTGATTCTGATATTCAATCTGTGACTTAAAATCACAAGTTAAATCAAAGGTCATCTTTTCCTATAAATTCCATTACTTCTCTATAAATATTCATGATTACAATGAATTGGTTCGGTTGTGATTGGCACAGCTGTTAAGTAAGGAAGTGGGACTAATGTTGAAACGTAAAGCTCTACAATTAGCAGTATCGCTCGGCATGGCGGCAATGTCTGGCGCTGTTTATGCGAATGGTTCAGATATGACGAATCCAGACTCTGGCGTGGTGGTTGGCTATTGGCATAACTGGTGTGACGGTGGCGGCTACCAAGGTGGTAATGCGCCATGTGTGACGCTGGATGAAGTGAACCCAATGTACAACATCGTGAATGTGTCATTCATGAAGGTCTACGATGTGGCTGATGGTCGAATCCCAACTTTTAAACTGGACCCAACCATTGGGCTTTCAGAACAACAATTTATTGACCAAATCTCGGAACTCAACAAGCAAGGTCGCTCTGTGCTGTTGGCTTTAGGTGGTGCGGATGCACACGTAGAGCTAGAAACCGGTGATGAAAGAGCCTTTGCTGATGAGATAATCCGCCTTACTGAGCGTTACGGTTTCGATGGCCTAGATATCGACCTTGAACAAGCAGCCGTAACCGCAGCAAACAATCAAACCGTGATTCCTGATGCTCTTAAGTTGGTAAAAGACCACTACCGCACTGAAGGTAAAAACTTCCTTATTACTATGGCGCCTGAGTTCCCGTATCTCACGACAGGCGGTAAGTACGTTCCTTATATCGATAATCTAGAAGGCTATTACGACTGGATTAACCCACAATTCTACAACCAAGGTGGCGATGGTATCTGGGTTGAAGGCGTGGGTTGGATTGCTCAAAACAACGATGCGTTAAAAGAAGAGTTCATCTACTACATTTCTGATTCTCTTATCAACGGAACGCGTGGCTTCCACAAAATTCCACATGACAAGCTCGTGTTTGGTATTCCTTCAAGTATCGATGCTGCAGCGACAGGTTTTGTGCAAGAGCCACAAGATTTATACGACGCATTTGATAGCCTGACGTCGCAAGGTCAACCGCTACGTGGTGTGATGACTTGGTCTATCAACTGGGATATGGGCGCTAACAAAAACGGTCAACAATACAACGAGCAGTTTATTAAAGACTACGGCCCGTTTGTCCACGGTCAAGTGACGCCACCACCAGTCGAGGGTGAGCCAGTTCTAAAAGGTGTCGAAAATACGCGTGTTCTCCACGGAACAACATTTGATCCTATGGATGGTGTAACGGCAACAGACAAAGAAGACGGCGATCTAACGTCATCAATCGATGTTGAAGGTTACGTTGAAACCAGTGTTATTGGTACTTACGTTCTAACTTACCGAGTGAAAGACAGCGATGACAACGAAACCACTAAAGCAAGAACGGTAGAGGTTTACAGCCAGAAGCCAGTATTTAATGGCGTATCTGACACAACCGTTGTGTTGGGAACTGCGTTTGATGCTATGGCAGGCGTGACGGCGAATGATGCTGAAGATGGCGATCTAACAAGCACCATCACACACACTGGCAGTGTCGATGTAAATGAAATCGGCAACTACACGCTTGTGTATAGTGTAACAGATAGCGCGAACCAAACTGTAACCGCTGACCGTAAAGTGTCTGTGACTGATGGTTCTAACTGTGCTGCGGCATGGGATGCAGACACCGTTTATGTTGAAGGTGATCAAGTATCTCATGACGGTTCAACGTGGGGAGCAGGGTGGTACACTCGCGGTGAAGAACCTGGAACGACAGGTGAATGGGGCGTTTGGAGAAAAGTTTCAGACTCTTCATGTGGTGGTAACCCAGATCCGGGCGATGACTTAGAGCTTGCAGTTTCAGGACTTCAATCAGAATATGCGCCAGATAACGGTAATGTTCGTTTAGATCTGACACTGACATCAAATGAAGCATTGGATGTTACCGCTATGGTGATCAACAGTGCAGGTACTGTGGTTGAGCAAACTAAGGTTAATGTAACGGACAGCCGCGCTATTACCATCGACTTATACGATGTAGCGGAAGGGCAATATGCACTTGAAGTGGTCGGTAAAGCATCTGACGGTGAAATGGTGATGGTAAACGATTCGTTCGCTGTTAAAGACGGTGGCGGAACAACACCTCCTCCAGGTGATTACCCTCCATATGAAGCGGGCACCAACTACGCAGCGGGTGACATTGTGGTCGGCAGCGATAATGGCTTGTACGAATGTAAGCCTTGGCCATACACGGCATGGTGTGCAAGCGCGTCTTACGCTCCAGCAGATAGCCAATACTGGCAAGATGCTTGGACAAAGCTGTAGTCTGATAGCTCAACGCTAGCAATATAAAGTAGACGATCAAAGAGAGGCCATTGTGCCTCTCTTTTTTATGTTTAAACAGTTCTGACTTAGAGCTTTAAAACCCACTTAACCTTAAACTCTGCTCTGCATATTGCTCTAGATCAAAATAGGAGTGATTATCAATTGTATTACATGTTAAGAAATAGCACTATGCGCACATTGAATTTTATATATTGTTAATATTTGCATAATGAATCTTGCTCAAGTCGACCTCAATCTACTCGTTATTCTTAAACACCTTCTTGAAGAGAAGCACGTTTCCAACACGGCATTGGCGCTGGATATGAGCCAACCTACGGTGAGCCGATCTCTGCAAAAACTGCGTACCGTTTTCAATGATGATCTATTGGTGCGAGCGGCTTATGGCTATGAGTTAACGCCAAAAGCAGAAGCCATTAAGCAAGATCTCAATTCGGTACTGACACGTTTAGAGAAGCTGGTACATGGCGATGTATTCGAACCGCAAAGCAGTGACAGTACGGTTCGCTTCTTTGGTTTAGTGCCTAATGTCGCGCACTTGCTGCCCAAGGTAGTTGCGGAGATACGTCAACAAGCGCCAAACATGACTGTTGATATCGACTCGATTCCTAAACGACACTTTGAGCCTCTGTTATCCGGTGATGCGCACTTTGTGTTGTCGACCCACGAGCCGTTAAGTTCAGAGCAAAATTTGTATCGAATGTTCGTGATTAGCCGCGATTACCGTTTGCTGATGAGTAAAAAACATCCTTTGGTGGACAAAGAGATCACGGTTGATGACTTGTTGAATAGCCAACTTGGTCAAATCTCACTGCAAGGGGATAAGAAGCTCTCGATCGAAAGTCGATTTAAAGATCTTGGCTTGATTGATAAGCAGCGCCAGCTGTCCATTCCAATTCAGCTTTCCAATTTTAACGTCGCGCCGGATATGGCAGAAGCAACCGACATCATCTTTCATTTACCGACACCTTTTGCTCAACAAGCCGCTACGCAAAGAGATCTTGTTTGTAAACGCGTGCCTAAAGCGTTGCGCCACCCATCAGAAGACGTCTACTTATACTGGCATAAGCGCTTTCATAACGACCCGATGTGTCGCTGGGTTCGCAATATATTCAAAGAGCTTTATACATAATCCATCTGCAGGGTGAATAAAAATTACGAATACCTATCGAGTTGGATATAGATCTCTTTTATTATTTGAATGGTGAATAACGAGAATCGATTTTTGGTATGAAACTTTCGTTGATAAGCGTGGTAGTTGGTTGTTTAATGCAAACCATTATCATTACCAATCACATATAAGAATGAATATCATGTCTGAGAGATCTCTTTTGATTCGCAAACCTCTTTTGGTTCGTAAACCCCTTTCGATCGCAGTCGCTGTTATTTGTACCTCACTTTCAGCTAACGTGTTGGCGCAAGAAGAAGCGCAAGCAACAGATGAGCAAATGGTTGTTACGGCAACTCGTACCGAGATGGCACTAAAACAAGCGCCAGCTTCAATGTCGGTTATCACCGCGCAAGACATTGAAGAAAGCCCTGGTATTACCTTGGCAGACATCGTTGCCGAATCAACGAGTGTTGAGTCTGATTTTGATAGCACACGTGCTGGCCGTCAGATGATCTCTATTCGTGGTATGGATTCAGATTACACTCTTATCATGGTGAACGGTCGTCGTTTAAGCTCTGCAAGTGCCATCATCCGTGGTAACGACTTTGACCTATCAACGATTCCTGCTGATTCGATCGAACGTGTTGAAATAATCCGTGGCCCAATGTCTGCACTTTACGGTTCAGATGGTATGGGCGGTACAATCAACATCATCACTAAGGCTCCAGAAAACGATTGGAGCTCTACACTGAGCATGGACACTTCATCTCCACTTGATGGTGATGGAGGGGAAGAGTATTCGATGGGCTTCACGACATCTGGTGCGTTGATTGAAGACGAGTTGTTTGCTCGCCTATCTGTTAACCAAACTAGCCGTGATGCTTGGCAACCCTATTCTGGTACGCATAGCTCTGGTTACGATCGTTCAGACATTACTGCGTTAGAAGAAAGAGAGACATTAAGCTTACTCGCGAGCCTGACATGGAATGCAACAGACAACCAAACCATTGATTTCGATTTTGGTTACAGTGACGACGAACGTGAGTCATCTGCGGAAAACGTATCATCTGTGATTGAGTCTGACACACGTGTTGTACGTCAGAGCCAAGCGATCACACATAGTGGTTTTTGGAGCTGGGGTGACACGCAAGTACGTTATTCACGTGAAAATGTGACAGATAATGATGCTGCGGACTCAGATACTAACTATAGCAGTGACATCGAAGAGCTGACTCAAATTGTTGAAGCTTCGGCGACCACTTATCTTGGTGATAGTCACACCGTAACGTTTGGTATGGACTACCAGTTGAGTGAATTAACCAACAAAGAAAACTTAGTCAATGGTACATCTGAAGCTTATCAAGGTGCGTTATTTGTTCAAGACCAATGGTTAATGACGGATCAACTAACGGCAACCATTGGTGGTCGTTTAGATAAGCATGAACTGTACGGTGAAGAGTTCAGCCCACGTGTGTACTTGGTTCATCAAACAACGAATGACCTGATCATCAAGGGTGGTGTGGGTAAAGCATTTAAAGCACCAACATTGACTCAAAATCAGACAGACTACACAGTTAATAGCTGTAAAGGCGTATGTGATTTACATGGTAATGAAGATCTTAAGCCCGAAACCAGCTTGAACTATGAGATCGCTGCGATTTATAGCCAACCTCGTTGGAATGTTGAAGGTGCCTTATTCCGAAATGAAATCAACGACCTAATTGATCGTGATGAAACCTATTGTGAGAACGGCGGAGTGTTTGAATCGGGTAAAGGTTGCGCTGATAGTTCAAGCTCAACTGGCTATGTGAATGGTAAGCGTACTTATACAAACGTATCAGAGGCTGTAGTTCAAGGTGCTGAGCTTACAGGCCAATTCCAAATTACTGATGAATGGGGTGTGTCTGGTAATTACACATTCTTAGACACTGAAGATAAGTCTACTGGTGACGAATTACTTGATCGTTACAAGCATTCGGGTTTAGTTAAACTGAACTGGAGCCCAACTTACGATCTAAGTACCTTCGTGAGTGCGCGTTACCGTGGTGAACGTCAGATCGAAAGCGATCTAACTCAAGACGCTTACACAACGCTGAACCTAGGTGCTATCTACAACGTGAATGCTTCAGTACGACTACGTGCAGGTATCACGAACTTAACTGACGAAGCTGTATCACAAGAGCTAGAGAGCATGGGCTATGTTGAAGAGCCACGTACTTACTACGTAGGTATGACAGCGGACTTCTAATTTAGAGTTCAGTAACTGATAGCTTGATACAAAAGAACCCACACTGGCTGATGCTCTAAAAGGAGAATGGCGAGTGTGGGTTCTTTTTTGATCTATAGATTTGGTTTAATTTGCCGTTTATCTATTAATCTAGATTTTGACACATGTGATCAGCGCATTACCGGACTGAGTATCCCAAGGAATCAGCTTGTCGTAATCGTGCTCGAAGATATTAACCTCGAAGTAGGGCTTCAATATCTCGATTAACTCTTTAAACGAGAATGCCACCATTGGGTGTTCATCATTCCACACTTGAGTTTCACCAGCAGTCGTCTTTTCGATGCTAAGCTTTAGCGCTTGCTTATCACCCTGACCAGAGTAATACCAACCAGAACGGAACGTGAAATCGTCTTTGTCTTGGTTTTTTGTGTGTCTAACAAACAGGTCGTTGCTGATCTTGTCTTTATCAACCACGTTAAAACAGAAAATACCTTCTGGCTTTAACGCACGATGCACACTTTCAATACACTCTTTAAGTTTCTCAAGGCCATCGTTGTAATGGATGGAATACAGGAAGCAAGTGATAAGATCGAGTGGTTCCGTGACCTCAAAGTTACTCATGTTTTGTACTGAGAACTTGGCTTCCGGGCAGCGAACTTCTGCGATATCTAACATCGGCTTGTTAAGATCTAGGCCACCGCTTTGGTAACCGAAATCAATAAAATGACGAACGTGTGGGCCAGTGCCACAAGCTAAGTCGAGGTGTGTTTTTCCTTCATTTCCAAAGATTTGATGGAGTCTACGTACGCAGTTACTTTGCGCTTGGTAGTCAATATCTACACACATTAAATCATAGTAACCGGATAGGTCGGTATAGAGTGCGTTGGCGGACATATTTGCCTGCAGCATAAGCTGAAAAATTAGGGTGGCGCATCATATACCGAAATTGGAAAATCGCAATCAAATATTCGATCAATGAAAGCGTTTTATTTTCTAACTTATGGTCGTTTTAAATGAGACCGTTTAAAGGGATGTTTAAGCTGCCAACAACATCAGTACGCGTGTCATCGCTATTCACTTTGCCCTGACTACTTATTCGTTAACTAAAACAGGTGTTGCTCCCTCAATGCAGCGACCATACGGGCTTTGCGGAACGCTTTTATCACGAGACGAGATAGGAAAAATATGGTATCTAGGTAAACCCAGTGTGACATTTATAATTTTATGATTAATCAGTAATTTTACTGATTCAAACCGAGTTCTTGAAAAGGAAACAATTCAGGAAAGTGGGCTGTTGATAAAAACCAAATCACTCAAGCTAAATAAGCGAACTAAACAAGGAGAGTTGAAACAATGACATCAGCAATAAATGCACAGGGTTCAATGGAAAATAGAACAGCATTGGAAAGCAGTGCTTCAATAGAAATTAAGGTGGATGACTTGTCGGGTGGGGAAGTCATTGAATTACTTGAAGAGCACCTCGCTGATATGTACGCCACTTCGCCAGCCGAAAGCGTTCATGCACTGGATCTAGATGGGCTCAAGTCACCAGAGATTACTTTTTTCAGTGCTTGGAAAGACAGCCAACTACTTGGGTGTGTTGCCATTAAAGAGCTAAATACCCAACACGCTGAACTCAAATCGATGAGAACCTCACAGTTTGCTCGAAAGTCAGGTGTTGCCAGCCAACTTTTACAACACGTATTAGATACAGCGGCCATTCGCCAGTATCAAACAATCAGCTTAGAGACTGGCTCAGAAGACTACTTTAAGGCCGCACGTAACCTGTATGAAAAGTTTGGCTTTGGATACTGTGAACCCTTTGCTGATTATGTGTTAGACCCGCACAGCCAGTTTATGAGTATTGAGTTGCGTTAAGAGACTAGCCTTAGATGTCGACTTACTTTGCAGGTTTCTCCCTTGGCCTTTCGCTGACTCTTGCGATTGGCTCTCAAAATGCGTTTGTTTTAAAGCAAGGGCTTAAGAACCAACACGTATTGGCAGTTTGTGCTGTATGTGCCATTTCTGACGCCTTACTGATTAGCTTTGGCGTGACGGGCTTTGGCGCAATCGTTAAGCAGTTCCCACAAATTGAGCAGTTCGCCCGTTATGGTGGCGCTATCTTTTTGGGTGTCTATTCATTCTTAAGCTTCCGATCAGCATTTACCGAAAACCACGCCTTAGAAGCCACGGCAGAAACTAAAGACTCATTAACCAAAGCGATTGCGATGTGTTTGGCGTTCACTTGGCTTAACCCGCATGTGTATTTGGATACTGTGGTATTGCTGGGGTCTATCTCAACTCAATATCAACCGGATCAAATGTTGTTTGGCGCTGGGGCGGTATCGGCGTCATTCGTGTTCTTCTTTTCACTTGGATATGGCGCTCGCTTCTTGGCTCCAATGTTTAAGAACCCGAGAGCGTGGAAGGTGTTGGAATTTGTCGTTGGCGTGATCATGGCATCTATTGCAATATCTTTGATTGTCTAGCTGCGCGTAATTAGGCTTCCATTTTGGTATAGGTGTTGAATACACGCCAGTAGAAAGCCTAACCTTACGTTTAATCTCACAAGCAGATGCAGTAAATATCGAATTCTTCGGCCCGAATGGTAATAGACTGGCAAGCCGTGATGTAGCGTTTAGCACAGTAACTCTGGGCGCTTCGTACAATTTTTGACGACCTCTGTGAAATAGCTTTAAGCTAAAGCTATGGACACCTAAAACCGCTCTAACGTTGAGCGGTTTTTTTATGTCAAAAATAACGATTGGTCACGCTATGGGCGGAGTTGGTCCAAAGCCTGAAATTAGTTGGTTTTCACAAGCTTATAAAAGGGAATTATCTCGACTATTTTGGTAGATTAAAGGTATTACCGACTTCCAGTGAGCAGCAATGAAGATTCTTCACACGTCCGATTGGCACCTTGGCCAAAACTTCTACAATAAAAGCCGTAAGAATGAACATGAACGGTTTTTACAATGGTTACTTGAGCAAGTTACAGAGCACGACATCGACGCGATCATTGTTGCTGGCGACATTTTCGATACCAGTACACCGCCGAGTTACGCTCGTGAGATGTATAACAAGTTTGTGGTCGATTCGAACAAGATCGGTTGCCAATTGGTGTTATTAGGTGGTAACCATGACTCGGTGTCTGTGTTGAAGGAGACACAGCAATTACTGAAGTACATGGGCGCAGACGTAATTCCGAACACCAATGAAGATCATGCGACTCAGGTTGTCGAACTAAAAGGTAAGAACGGCGATGTAGAAGCGCTGGTTTGTGCCATTCCTTTTATTCGCCCTCGCGATGTGTTGATGAGCCAGGCGGGTGTCACTGGCGTTGAGCGTCAGAAGCAACTCGGCGATGCAATCAAACAGCATTATCAAAGTGTTTATGATGCGGCGGTTGCTAAGCGCGCGACGTTTGTAAACAGCGAGCACATGCCGATTATCGCTACCGGTCATTTAACGGCGATGGGTGTCCAACAATCGGATTCTGTGCGTGATATCTATGTCGGCAACCTTGATGGTTTCGCCGCTGATGGCTTCCCAGACGCAGACTATATCGCACTTGGTCATATTCATCGCCCACAAGTGGTGGCAAAGCGTGAATACATTCGTTATTCAGGCTCTCCAATCCCACTAAGTTTTGATGAACTTAAGTCTCAGAAACAAGTGTGTGTTGTTGAGTTTGTTGAAGGTGAGCGCACCATTTCTCAATTGCCTGTTCCCACATTCCAACCTCTAGCTGAAATCAAAGGCGACTTGAGCGAGATCGAATCTCAGCTGAACCAATACATAGGTTTAGATAGCGAACAAAGCGTGTGGTTATCGATCGAAGTGCAAGCGCAAGATTACCTTTCAGATCTCCAAGAACGTATGCGTGCATTGACCGAAGGCTTGAACGTTGAAGTACTTCAACTGCGCCGTGCAAGAGAGCGTCGTAATCAAGCATTAGAGCAAGAGTCGGCAGAAACCTTATCTGAACTGAGCCCGATGGACGTGTTTAGCAAGCGTATTGCCTTAGAAGAGTTTGAAACGGATTCTGAAAAAGCGCGTTTAGAGCGCATGACGGTGAAGTTTAAACAAGTGATGGTTGAAGTGTCTGAGAGCGCTCAAGCGCCAAACAAAGTAGAAGAGTAACCAGTATGAAGATTTTAAGCCTAGAATTTGAAAACCTGAACTCTTTGAAAGGGCGCTGGAAGCTCGATTTTACCCAATCGCCGTTTGCAGAAAACGGTCTGTTCGCAATTACTGGTCCAACTGGGGCGGGTAAAACCACCATTCTTGATGCGATTTGCTTGGCACTTTTCCATCGCACACCGCGTTTGAAAAGCATTGCTAAAGGTAATAATGAATTAATGACTCGTGGTACGGGCGAGTGTTTTGCTGAACTGGAATTTGACGTTCAAGGTAAAACGTACCGATCTAATTTCCACCAAAAGCGAGCGCGTGGAAAACACGATGGCGCATTGCAAACGCCAACGTGCGAGTTTGCCGATGCGGACACCGACAAAGTCTTAGAGACCATGCTCACTAAGAAGATCAAGTTGGTGGAGCAGGTCACGGGTCTCGATTTCTCACGCTTCACTAAATCCATCATGTTGTCTCAGGGTGAGTTTGCGGCGTTCTTAAATGCCAATGCTAACGACCGTGCTGAGCTACTTGAAGAGCTGACGGGAACCGAAGTTTATAGCCTGATTTCAGAGCGTATCTACGATCATTTTAAGTCGAGTGAAGAGTCGCTTAATCACCTTAAAGCGAAAGCCGAAGGTGTGAGCTTACTGTCTGAAGAGCAAATCCAAGAGCTGACCGCAGAGCGTGAAACGCTAGAAGTAGAGCAGAAGCGTTTTGCCGAACAGTTAAAAGAGTGGCAAGCGCATCTAAGCTGGTGGAAAGACGTGACCAAAGCTGAGCAAACTATTGCGACCAGTGAGCTCGATCTGAAAACAGCTCAAGATGACCTAGACCGTAATCAACATTCATTAGAGCGTTTGGCAAACAGTGAGCCGGCTGAAAAGCTGCGTCCAATGCACAAAGATCTAAAGCGTTGCGAACAAGAGGTGAACACTACTCAAGCTCACCTAGATAACAGTACCAAGTTACTTGCCGTTCGTGATGCAGAAAAGCAAGACGCGCAAACTAAACTGACGCAAAGCAGTGCGATTGTCCAACAGGCGAAAAACGAGCAACAAGAACAAGAGAAGATCATCGACCTCGTGCGTCCGCTCGACAACCAAATTGCCGTACTCAAAGATAAACAAACTGCGGCCGTTAATGCAGCGAATACGCTAAATGAGCAACATACGCAGCAGCGTAATCAACAGGTTGTTTTAGTCCAAAAAACAGATGCACTGAAGCAACAAGACCAACTCAGCACTGAGTATTTAAATACGCATCAAGCTGACCAACACCTGGAAAAATACCTAGGTCAATGGCAAGCAAAGGTCGAGCAAGTTCGTACTCTAGAGCGTCAGCATTCAGAACAGTTGAACTTAGCGAAGCAAGCTTTGTCTGCGGTTGATGTTCAGCAAACGATCATCAAATCTGCGCAAGACGCTAAAGCAACGCAAGATAAGGCCTTAGCTGAATTGGTTGTGCTAGAGAGTAGCGCAAAGCAACAGTGGGAAGCATTGCAAGGCAACATCAGTGAGCAGGTGCTGAATGCGCAAAAAGATCTGTTGGAGTTTTGGAACCGCAATACGCACTCATTACTTGAGATCAACCGTGGTTTTCTAAATGCCCAACAACAGCTGCACGTGAAAACACAGGCACATCAAACCAACACCCAGTTGGTCGACAAGCTTTCGAAAGAGCGTGAAGTGTTGGTGGAGCGATATAAAGAGAAAGAGACTTCGCTTGAGCGATTAACGCGATTGATTGATCAAGAAGGTGAATTAGCAAAATATCGTGCAGCTCTAGAATCTGGGTCTGAATGCCCACTGTGTGGTTCAACAGACCATGCGATTGAACAGTCTCAAGATATTGCAAATTTGGTTGCTCAAAAAGATAGAGAAAACCTAGAGCTAACGGCTATCAAAAAAGAAGGCCAAGAGCATCGTCAGCAGTTAGATTCTCTTGCCCCTATGATTGCAGCGTTGAACGATGATATTCAACGTGCGCAAGCGGATATTCAGCAGGCTCAATTGAATTGGCAAGGCGTTGTCGGCAAGCTTCAACAGAATTTATCGGATTTTGTTGGCACGGCTCCTGAACTGGCGCTGCTAGCGATTAACGATTTAGGAAATGAAGCTACGGTTACGACCTTTGCTCAGCAGTGTGAACTTCAACTAAGTCAGATCTCACAGCAACTCAAAGCGTTGAGTGATGCTAAAGCGCATTATGCCGAAGCTGAGAAACAACGTCTGTCTGTAAGTGTTATGGCTGACAAGGCACAATCGAATCTCGAGTTGGCCGAGCAACGCTTAGCGGATCTGAATAAGCAAAACCAAGTCGCAAACGAACAAGTGACTCAGATAACTCAAGCGAAAGAGCAGCAATGGAACGCTTTGAAAGAGAGCATTGTTCAAACTTCTATCGAAGCGCCTGAACTTGAACATATCGATGATTGGTTTACTGCGAAATCGCAAGCATCAAGCACATGGCAGAAAACCAAACAGCAACAGGCCGATATTGAGAAGCAACTGATTACTCAAAATGCCGAATTGAAAACGTTAGACGACAAGCTAAGCAGTGTTGAGAAAGAGCTCGCGACACTGACGCAAGAGAGTGAGTCTTTAGTGTCAGAACTCACTCGTGTAACGGCTGAAAGAACAGAGTTGTTTGGTGACAAAGACATTCAAGCCACCAGCAATGCGATGAAGCAAAGAGTCACTGAAGCAGTAAATGCATTTGATGCCGCGCAGTTAGTGCTTAACCGCAGCGAACTTGAACATCGAACCGAGCAAACCAAACACACTGGTTTCTCGGACGAGTTAGTCAGTAAGCAATCGAGCTATACACAAGCGTCGAATGCTTGGTTAGAAGCGCTGAAAACTAGCCCGTTCGAAGATGAGGCTAATTTTGAAGCAGCGTTGTTAGATGAAGAGGTTAGAACTCAACTTCAAAGCCTGAAGAAGTCTTTAGACGAAGCGATTGTCAGTGCGCAAGCTAGGTTGAACGCCGCCAAAGCGACACAAGTGGATCTACTAAATCACGAAAATGCGAAAGCATGGCAAGAGCAAGACCAACAGCAAGTTGAAGAAGCGACGACTGAGTGTCAAAACGCACAGCAAAGCCATGCGACCAAGATCGGTGCAATTTCTGCCAATCTTGAAACGGATAGCCAGAACCGCAGTAATCAACAAGATCTGTTTAAGCAAATTGATGAGCAACAAGTCGAGTTTGATGATATCTCTCGTTTGAACTCACTTATTGGCTCTAAGAACGGCGACAAGTTCCGTAAGTTTGCCCAAGGTTTAACATTGGAAAACTTGGTGTACCTTGCGAACAAGCAGCTACAACGTTTGCATGGTCGTTACGAGCTTAAACGTAAAGCCGACGATGGTTTAGAACTGCAAGTGCTCGACACATGGCAGGGCGATGTGATGCGTGATACAAAGACTTTATCAGGTGGCGAAAGCTTCTTGGTGAGCTTGGCGTTGGCATTAGCGCTTTCTGATCTTGTGAGCTACAAAACCAGTATTGATTCTCTGTTCTTAGATGAAGGTTTCGGCACGCTCGATAGTGACACATTGGACATTGCTCTAAACGCTCTCGATAACTTGAATGCATCAGGCAAGATGATTGGCGTCATTAGTCACGTTGAAGCACTGAAAGAGCGAGTACCCGTTCAGCTTAAAGTGACAAAACACTCAGGCTTAGGTGTGAGTGAGATGGATAAACAGTACAAGGTTGTTGCTTAGGTTGTTACTTTGGTTCTTGCTAAATTTATCTGCGCAGAAATAGAAACAGAGCTAGATGAAGCAGATCCCCGACTCAGTCGTTCCTCCTTCTCGAGGATGACGGAGTCGGGAGTAGTCACAAATCACTACGCAGTCACTCCTTAAAGTCAGGAACGAACGTCATAGAGAACTAGGCTTTGTTCGTATTGCCTTCGTCATTCTCTAAAGCGAGGTACGAGCGTAATAGGGAATCTCTAGTAAACGCAGGAAGTGGATGCTTCAAGAAGGGAACGGCCATGCACAAGAAACCCCATTTACCGACTAAGATATGTCCTGTTTGCCAAAAGCCTTTCGCATGGCGTAAAAAATGGCAGCGCTGTTGGGATGACGTGATCTACTGTTCTGAACGTTGTCGTCGTAATAAGTCTTAGTCCCATAATCTGAATAGATCAGGTCAATCCTCATGATCTAAACCCGTTAACTCCAATATTTCCTTCCTTTGTCGTAATTTTGATGATCCTTTAATCGTTTCGTCATTCATTTCTCAAGTTAATATTTCTATCTGTAAGATAAGTGATGTATAAAGGCGGCATGAAGATACCTAAAAGAATACAGCCTTTAGTTGACGACGGTTTAGTCGACGAGGTGACAAGCCAACTCATGAGTGGCAAAGAAGCATCGGTGTACATTGTGCGCTGCGGCGATACGATCCGTTGTGCCAAGGTATATAAGGAAATTAGCCAACGCAGCTTTAAAAAAGCGACCGCGTATCGTGAAGGCCGAAAAGTCCGGAATAGCCGCCGTGCACGAGCGATGGAAAAAGGCTCTGGCTTTGGTCGTGAACAACAAGAAAAGGTTTGGCAAAGTGCTGAAGTGGATGCCTTATATAAACTGGCAGAAGCGGGTGTTCGTGTGCCTGTCCCTTATGGTTGCTTTGATGGCGTACTGCTTATGGAGCTGGTCACTGACGATGAGGGTTACGTTGCACCACGTTTGAACGATGTGGTGATGTCAGCAGAGCAAGCGATCGAAGACCACGCCGTGATGATGACTTACGTAGTTAAAATGCTGTGTGTTGGTTTGATCCATGGTGACTTGTCTGAGTTCAACGTATTGGTGGATGAGTACGGTCCAGTAATTATCGACCTACCACAAGCGGTTGACGCTTCGGCTAACAACAACGCTGAGTGGATGCTGGCTCGTGACATCAATAACATCCGTGACTATTACGCTCAGTTTGCTCCTGAACTGGCAAAAACCGAGTATGCCAAGGAAATGTGGGCGCTGTACGAGAAAGGCGACTTGAAGCCAGACAGCAAACTGACGGGTGAGTTTACGGAAACCGACGACTTGGCTGATATCGAAGCCATCATGCAAGAGATAGACGCTGCGCGAATTGAAGAACAACACCGACGCGAGCGTGTTAAAGAAGAAAAAGAAGGTGTAGACGACAGCAAGTTCAATTGGGCTGAGTAGTCGTGATCATCGTTTTTGATCTTTAGCTAGATATCAACCAAACGCCTTTTAAAACAGAGGCGTTCTTTCTAAATAAAAACCCAATGGAGTTTCAACTCTGTTGGGTTTTCTTTTTTAGCACTAATGAAAGACGGACACTCGTATCAACTACCAATTTAACTGTTCACCATCGTAAGCGTAGAAGTGCCCACTGTTATCCGGTGTGGCAATGCGAATAATATCGACCAACTGATGGGCGACATAGCTTGACTCAAACAACTTACCTTCAGGGACATTGGTCTGAAAAGGCTTCGACAGAGCTGTGTCTGTCGTGCCCGGGTGCAGAGCCAACACGGTGCCTTTCTTAATGGTGCGTTGCCATTCGATCGACATGGTTTTGATGAACATATTTAGGGCTGCTTTCGATGAGCGGTAGCTATACCAACCGCCTAATCTGTTGTCTGAAATACTGCCAACCTTTGCGGATACCACAGCAAACTTTGGATTGTCGCTCGCTTTAAGTATCGGCGTGAAGTGTTTTGCTAATAACAAGCTGGGCAGGGTATTCACAGAGATGTTTTTGAGGAAAAACTCAGGGTCGATGGACGACAAGTTCTTTTCCGGTCCAAGATCTGGAGTGTGGAGCATACCCACGCAGTTGATCAGCCAATCAAGTTGTTCAAACTCAGAACTCAAGCGCTTAATATCAGCTTCGTCGGTGGCGTCGACTTTGTGCCAGCTCAAGCGATTGTTTTCTAGTTCCGGCTGTTGAGAGTGGTAAGTCGCGTCTACATGTACATCAAGAAAATCAAACCGAGAGAGCTCAGATAATAGGTGTTTAACCACAGCGAAACCAATACCGCCGCTCCCACCGACCACCAATATGTGTAATCTGAGTTGCTCCACCATTATAAGTTCTCCAAGTTTGTGATTCGTTGTTCAGCAGTATCGAGAATCGCTTGTTGTGATTGCTCATCCATGTTGTCCCAAGAGCGATATAACATGCCCATACGTGGGTTGCGGTTTAACGCATCGCGGTGCTGGTCCATAAAGCGCCAATACAAGCTATTGAAAGGGCAAGATTGCTCGCCGCTGCGTTCTTTTATCTTGTAGTGACAGCCTTTGCAGTAGTCACTCATGCGGTTGATATAGGAACCGCTGGCAGAGTATGGTTTGGTTCCGACGATCCCGCCATCCGCAAACAGTGCCATACCTCGCGTATTTGGCATTTCAACCCACTCAATCGCGTCGACGTAAATACCGAGGTACCAACTGTCTACTTGGTCAGGGTCTATGCCTGTGATTAAACAGAAGTTGCCAGTGATCATTAACCTTTGGATATGGTGCGCGTAAGCAAACTCAAGAGACTGGTCGATCGCATGCTTCATGCAGTTCATCTTGGTTTGTCCGTCCCAAAAGTAATGGGGCAGTTTGTTGTTTGCTGAGTAATGATTTTTGTTGGCGTAAGCAGGCATATTCGCCCAATAGACGGCGCGTATGTACTCTCGCCACCCCAATATTTGGCGTACAAACCCTTCGACCTGTGCAATGTCGATGCTCGGTTTATTTGAAGAGCTGTCTCGAATACTGGATGCTTGGTAGGCCGACAGTACTGCATCAATCACTTCATTAGGACTCAGCAGTTTACTGTTCAAAGAAAACGAAATACGGCTATGATACAAGCTCCATTTAGAGTCGTGTTCTGTCGTCATCGCATCTTGAAACTGCCCAAATAACGGCAAGCAGACTTGGCAGAAATGAGCGAGTAGAGACAAGCTTTGTGCGCGGTTCACCGGCCATAGTAACTGGTTACCGACTTGACCAATGGTTTGTACTTGGTGACGTTCGATACGTTGCAAAATGTCGGTTATATCATTGGTAAACATCAGCGGCTGAGGTAGGTTTTCGATGTCTTGTTTCTTGAGCTTATTTCGATTGTTCGCGTCGTAATTCCATTTTCCGCCAACGGGCTTTCCGTCTTCTAGCAAAATGTCGAAACGTTTTCTCATTCGGCGATAGAAGTGTTCCATCATGATGTGTTTGTCTTTCGGAAACTGTTGTTCTATCTCCTCGAATGGAAAGAGGAAGTGTTCTGTATCACAACAACCTTTGGTCGCATTGGTGAGCTTGAGCTTGTTCATCTGCTCTAAGAGGCGATATTCATCTGGCCTTTGATATTCGAATTTCTCTGCGCCGAATTCGTGTACATAGTGCTTTAAAAGTGTGTCTAGGTTTTCAAATTGCGTTGTGTCGTCAAGAGTAAGGTGTAGTACTTGATTACCTTGTTCTTTGAGTTCGTTAGCGAAGTAACCCATCGCACAGAAAAACGCGGCCACTTTTTGAACGTGAGAGGCAACATAATCTGTTTCTTGTTTTAGCTCAGCAATGATGTAAATAACGTCATCGTTAACCT
Organism: Vibrio sp. 10N.286.52.C3; assembly: GCF_041468865.1. NCBI lineage: Bacteria > Pseudomonadati > Pseudomonadota > Gammaproteobacteria > Vibrionales > Vibrionaceae > Vibrio > Vibrio sp. 10N.286.52.C3. The sequence goes on from NZ_JBFRJM010000015.1 coordinate 85,548, forward strand.
GTCTAAACCATGAATGCTCAATGTTGAGTTGGTCACCTAATACAAGTCGTACCGTTTTAAATTTCATAATGCGTCCTGGTTTGTGAGGCTTGTTGTGACTGCGTTACCGCCTGTCCATTGATTGATGAAGGCATGGTCTGGGTCGTACATTTCAGTACGTTGATTCAAATCGAAATGACGTGATTTGTTAATTATTAGACGCTTACGAGTTGATAGGCTGACAAGATCACAAATGATTACTCTAAGTGGGAAATAGGAGATTTCGGTCAGGATGAGTGTGTTGAAGAGGATATCAAGCCAACCAATAATACCGATAGAGGTTGGCAAAGCCGGTTATTTTTGAGTGTCGAACTGGAGCTTCTATTCCATTGGAACAACGAGAATATCGATAGGGGAAGTATCGATGATCTGTTTAGAATGGGAGATGAGCTTATGCCAAAAATCATGGTGATGGCCGCACAGCAATAGGTCAACGCCGTTTGCTTCGATGGCATTTTTGAGCTTATCGTTCAAATCACCCGTTCCCACGAAAATGTGCTTGATTGGGTGTTTGGCGTAGGCTTCAAACTCTTTCAAATGCTTAACGGCATCTTCATTGATGGGTAAATCACCGTCATTTCCCTGAATATCAACGAGCTCTGGATAAATTTCTCCATGCGTACCATCGATATAAACAAATGAAATGCCAGCCTCCAGTTTATCAGCGAAGAAGGTCGCTCTATCAATGAGAATCTTGGTGTCGTCAGACAGTTCAAGTGCGACCAGAATATGTCGGTAATCCATAATTAAAGCCTCTTGTTGTGAGTTATGTAACAAGCATAGTTTCTGTTGACGCAAATGATATCGAAGAGATCTCATATTCCGTAAAATCATCATTCAATGTTCTTCTAAGCACTATCGTATTTATATCGCTTTGATTGGTAAGAAATTTACAAAAGGTTGATATAGTGGTTGAAGCGCTAGCTTATGCTGTTAGATAGGCTTGATAGTTCAATGCGCCAATAACGAAGAGGCATCAATGACAGCACTACTAACCATTCCCACTCGAACATTAGGTTTCGACTACGATATTGAGATCCGAGACTGGTCTCAAAAGCTCGTCGGCTTTCATGTGTTTGAAGATGGTAGACGACCGCTTGATGGAGGCATTGGGCTGAGCCTCAACCTTGTTGAACAGTTTGACGTGAATGGTCGTTGGCTAAATTCATTACCTGCGCGTTATCGTGAAATCACCGACGACTTTCCAGAATACCAATACCAGATGTTGTGGCTTGCTGCGAATACTTATGAAGCCGCGCAATTGCTTGAATTAAGGCCTGTTATTTTGGCTTTGATCTGCATGAAATACAGTGTCGACAACAAGAAAGCACTGGTACTAAGTCGCTTAGGGCAGAAGAAGATCCTTACCAAGTTGGGCTTAGACGGCAGCAAGGCGACACTCAAATTCATCGACAAGCTAGAGCTTCATTACAATGTTGGTGATGAACTCGACCACATTGTTCGTATTCTCGAACCGCTGCAAAGACGAGTCCTTAAGTTTAAGCATTACTCAAAAGTTGGATACACAGCCCTGCGTTTGGACCAAGTTCATCCATTTCTAACTGGTAGCAGGCTAGGGATTGCAATGGTGGAAGAGGGCAGACTTAACGCACCGTCGAAGATGGCGATGTTCCAAGATGCGATATTGCTAGGGCAAGATTTGGAGATGGATGATCCACTGCGCGCGATTACCAGTCAGAACTCTTTTGCGATGTTTGAACAACTCCATGACCGCTGGACGGAGCAACGCCAATTACGACGCTTGGAGGGTAACTGCCCAATGGATAAAGACATCCCTTATCCCGTTCCTTTACTTGGCAATGACAACATTCATCCGCTCACGGATTATTACGACCTTGAACACGAAGGCATCGAGCAGAAGCACTGTATTGGCGTGTATCACAACCGAATCATGAGCGATCGTTATGTGGTGTTCCGCATGCTCAAGCCTCAGCGTTTAACCATAGGTTTACGCCGCGTCCCGAGCAAAGCATTTCCTTTTGAAATAGACCAAATCTGCGGAAAACGAAATGCACCTCCGTCGGAATCCGCTCGCCAAGTGATTCACGACTGGCTAGAAGCGAGTAAGCAAAAATATCCTAAGCAATAGCCATTAAGTAGAAGGAATACAGGATGTTTCAACAAGGCGATCTTTGCCCTCATTGTGGTTTGATTATTGTGATGCCTACGGATCTGCAAGGCGAATGCCTAGGATGCGGCGAAGAAATTAATCAAGACCCAGCAGACGATTACGACGAAGAAGAGTAGCTTTACTTACACTTAGATTAAACAAGGCTAGGATAGCCGAATTACTCTCTTTAAAAGGACGGAAAAATGCAGAAAGTAATCTTTAGAAATTGCGATGAAAACTCACCTTATTGGCATGAGTTAGAGGGCTTATTTCAAAGTGAATGGTCTGATTTCAAGTTTAAAGATACATATAAAGAAAACGTACAACTCCCTCCAGTAATAACAGTACTTCGCGATAATGTGGTCATTGGTGGCTTGGCGTATTCCTATTTTCAAGAACCTCACCAAGTTCGTGATGTAGTGTGGATCAACGCTGTGTTTGTCGACCCTCAATGGCGCGGTCAAGGCATTGCCAGTGAACTGATTAATCGTGGTGTCAGACAGGTTTCTTCTGCAGTGCAAACTCAACTCTACGCGTACACCAATATCATGGGTCTCTACCAAGGGCTAGGTTGGTCAATCGTAAATATCGAATCAGAACCGAACCATAAAGTGATGAGTATTGAGCTTAATCGATAAGCTCGGAATAAAAGCCTGATATTAGTTTATCTGCCGTTCGAGTAATGAATTTCTCCCTTTCATCCATAATGCATAAACCTGTTAAATTTTCGTTGAAACTCATGCCGATATCGCCTTTAAATCAAACAACTAGCTGTTGATTAAAACGATCAAGACGATTTATTGCAGCAGTTGTTGAGCACAAAGCCTATATTGACTAGAATGACGCACTTTTTTTATTTACGTACATACAGGTAATGAACATGAGCGATACTAATTCAAGACCAGCTTTACCAGATCATCTTGCAGGCAACCCACGCAGCCCACACCACGTTGCTGAGTGTTTCGAATACCCAATCGGCATTCGTCTAAATGGTAAAGAGCGTACTGATGTTGAAGAATACTGCATCAGCGAAGGTTGGGTTAAGATCCCTTCTCCAAAAGCGCTAGATCGTTTTGGTCAGCCAATGCTTATTACTCTAAAAGGCACTGTAGAAGCTTTTTACATCGACGCATAATCACGTCGTGTGGCTAGCTAATACTTCGAGTAATTAGCTAATGTTTGCTTAATTAGCCAACATCAAGCCACCAAGCGTTATTACCTAAAAGGGTCTAGAGAAATCTAGACCCTTTTTGTTTGCATTGATTTTAGCGAACTTCTTTAACCAATAGCCCAAACCACCTTCATAACTCCACAGATTCAACCAAAATTGTTGTTATTCACTATGCATTCGCAGTAATAACAAAGTTGTTGTTGGTTGATTTATGTTCGCTCGCTCTTTTTGGATTTATTCGTACTCGAAAGTTCTGATGTTTAATTAAACAGATACAAACAAAAATATGAAGCGCAGTCTAATTAAATGAAACTAATATGCTGTATTTAAAGTTATTTTTTGTTAATAACTACCTCTATCACAGAAATTAATCCTGAAGCACATACAATTCCCTTGATTTCGAATGAGCGCTAGATTTTTTCGTTCGAGCATTTAAATTCTTCCTTCGCCCAATAATTATGAGGTTCCTATGTTTGGAATATTCAAACCTATGGCGCATATCGATCGCTTGTCATCAGATAAGATCGATAGCACCTACACACGACTACGATGGCAGCTGTTTCTTGGCATCTTCGTTGGCTATGCGGGGTACTACTTAGTCCGTAAAAACTTTAGTTTGGCGATGCCTTATCTCATTGAACAAGGTTTTAGCCGTGGAGAACTAGGGGTTGCATTAGCGGCGGTATCTATCGCTTACGGCTTATCTAAGTTCTTAATGGGCAGTGTTTCTGACCGTTCTAATCCTCGATACTTCCTCAGCGGTGGCTTGTTAATGTCGGCACTGGTGATGTTCTGCTTTGGCTTTATGCCTTGGGCAACAGGCAGCATCACTGCGATGTTTATCCTGCTGTTCTTGAATGGTTGGTTCCAAGGTATGGGTTGGCCAGCTTGTGGACGAACCATGGTTCACTGGTGGTCACGAAAAGAACGTGGTGAGATAGTGTCAGTATGGAACGTTGCTCACAACGTGGGTGGCGGTTTGATTGGCCCAATGTTCTTGTTGGGGCTGTGGGCTTTTAACGACGATTGGCGAACCGCTTTTTATGTTCCTGCATTTTTTGCCACTCTCGTTGCTGTCTTTGTTTGGTTTACTGTAAGAGATACACCTCAATCTTGCGGCTTACCACCGATTGAAGAACACAAAGACGATTACCCAGACGACTACGATACGTCTCATGAGAAAGAAATGACGGCGAAAGAGATCTTCTTTAAGTACGTTTTCTCTAACAAGCTGTTGTGGTCAATCGCTATTGCCAATGCGTTTGTTTACCTTATCCGCTATGGCGTACTCGATTGGGCTCCAGTTTACTTAAAAGAAGCAAAAGACTTCTCTGTAGATAAATCATCTTGGGCTTACTTCTTGTATGAGTGGGCAGGTATCCCTGGCACCTTATTGTGTGGTTGGATTTCAGATAAGTTATTCAAAGGCCGACGTGCACCTGCAGGTATCTTGTTCATGGTTCTAGTGACAGTCGCTGTGTTGGTATATTGGCTGAATCCAGCTGGTAACCCAACGGTTGATATGCTGGCACTGGTTGCGATTGGTTTCCTTATCTATGGTCCTGTAATGCTGATCGGTTTGTATGCACTGGAACTTGCGCCTAAGAAAGCAGCGGGTACAGCGGCTGGTCTAACGGGTTTGTTTGGTTACTTAGGTGGCGCGGTTGCTGCGAACGCAATACTCGGCTTTATGGTTGACCATTACGGCTGGGATGGCGGCTTCATTATTTTGGTCGGCGCTTGTGTGGCTTCAATCATCTGTCTGCTTTACGCCTTCTTAGGTGAGCGTGCGCACCATAAACAAAAAGATCTCGAACGAGAGAGAGAAGCGCTAGCTCAGTAGTGTATTTACTGAATCACATCTATAAATAACAACAGAGGCAGGTATATCCTGCTTCTGTTTTATCAAGGGAAACAATAATGAAAACAACGTCACTGTCTCTGACCTTATTAGCACTAAGCTTATCTGCAAATGCATTAGCAGATCCTTTAGTGATTGCGCATCGCGGTGCTTCTGGTTATTTACCTGAACACACATTACCCGCTAAAGCGCTCGCTTATGCAATGAAACCCGACTACATCGAACAAGATGTCGTGATGACCAAAGACGACCAATTGGTGGTTTTGCATGATCATTATCTAGACCGAGTCACCGATGTCGCGGATCGCTTTCCAACACGTGCTCGTTCAGATGGCCGTTACTACGCGATTGATTTTACGCTCGCTGAGATTAAATCCCTGAAAGTGACCGAAGGCTTTAACCTCGATGACCAAGGTAAAAGAGTGGCAGGGTACCCAACGCGCTTCCCAATGTGGCAGTCTGATTTTCGTGTCGCTACCTTTGCAGAAGAAATCGAGCTGATCCAAGGCCTAAATAAGACCTTAGGTTATGACGTGGGCATCTATCCTGAAATTAAAGCACCTTGGTTCCATCGTCACGAAGGCAAAGATATCTCAAAAGCTGTGCTTGCAACCTTGCATCAATATGGTTACCTATCAAAAGACGACAAAGTGTATTTGCAGTGTTTTGACGCCAATGAACTTCAACGCATTAACGATGAGCTCATGCCAGCGATGGAAATGGATCTTAAGCTCGTTCAGTTGATGGCTTATACAGATTGGAATGAAACCATGACGTACCAAGGTGACAAAGCAACGCCGTACAGTTATGACTGGATGTTTGAAGCTGGTGGCATTGAAAAAGTGGCGAGTTATGCTGAAGGAATTGGTCCTTGGAAGCCAATGTTGGTGGACGATGCATCGACCAAAGATAACATCATTATTAAACCGTTAATGAAGTCAGCAAAAGACGCGGGCTTAGATGTTCACCCGTACACGTTCCGTGCTGACCCAGGAAGAATCCCAGCTTATGCTGATAACTTTGATGGCATGTTGGATGTCTTCTACAACCAAGTCAAAGTTGATGGTGTGTTTACCGACTTCCCAGACAAAGCGGTCGACTTCTTGAACCGTTAATACCCCGTCAGTTACGAGCTATTAGTAACGAGATACTAAGAGCCAAAAGCACCGACTAAAGGTGCTTTTGGCTCTTCTTTCACTTTTTGGATCTCCTTGTACTGGCCTCGAAATCCTACCTATATTCTTCTTTCTCAGCCCGCATTTTGATATTCACTCGGTTTACAGCTATAACCTGACTTGATAGGTTACTCCCAATGCAGCCAGATGCTTAATCTATAAGTGTTTATCGGCTCAACCTGATATTGAATTTGGAAAGATCATGGAAGAAAGAAGCAAAGCTTATCTTGATAGCTACCTCAACACATTACCAGCAGACGTTGCCTCGCAATACACCTCTTTTAGTGCCGACTATTACTGTGCTGATGAATACAACGCCAACCTCTGCGCCCAGTTAATTCTCAAGGGTGAAAAACAAGCGTCTTGCAGCCTTGAATATTGGTACAGCCATGAAGGCGAGACGAGACCAGTAGTTGGTCACTTGCAAGTCGTCACTGACTGGGATGGCAAGCCAGTTTGCATTGTAGAGATCACTTCAGTCTCACAGTGCAAATATAACGAAGTGACGGCGGAGTTTGCTGCTGCCGAAGGCGAGGGTGACAAAACACTCGAATGGTGGAAAGAAGCTCACTGGAACTTCTTCTCTCGTGAATGTGAAGAGCTCAAGATCTCACCAAGTGAAGACATGTTACTTATGTTGGAGCGTTTCAAAGTGGTTTATCAATAAAGGGTATTTTGTGTTTAGAAGATCGTGCTCCATAAACAGTAACAAGGTTGTCCATAATGAGCCTAACCGTCCGAGAAGTTTTTATAGGCTCGCTTAAACATTAGATAATTCATCGTATGCAGGAGGCAAGATGACAAAGCTAATCGAATTAACAGAAATAGTCTTATTCGACTGGGGCAATACGCTGATGGTCGATTTCCCAGACGCACAAGGGAAGATGTGTGACTGGGAAACCGTACAAGAAGTGAGTGGTGCTCGTGCATTACTGGGGGAGTTGTCGAAAACTCATCTAGTTTATGTTGCTACCAATGCTGGTGATTCCAGTAAAGACGACATCATTCGAGCCTTTGAGCGTGTTGGCCTGTCTCAATATATCTTGGGTTACTTTTGTAAGGCGAGCATTGGCTTTTCTAAGTTCGAGTCGGGGTTCTATCCTGCCATTATTTCTAAGCTCGGTGTTTCACCACAAGAGATCACCATGGTAGGCGACACTCTAGAGAAAGACATTTATCCAGCACTTGAAGCGGGTTTGCAAGCGGTGTGGTTGAACACGGAAGGTGCTGAGCTTAAGTCACAGCATCCAGGTATCGTACAAGTTCAATCCCTAAGCGAACTGTTGGAGTAGCGCGATTAACTCTCTGATATTAAGTTCAGATAAAGCGCTTGTCCGTTTTGACGTAAACCTCTCATCTCTTTGCTGTTTAATCCTCTAAGCTAACTCTAGTTTCTACTATGAGGGCTAGGTTATGAGTATCGAACGTCATGGAATATCGGTTGGAATTGAACGTGTTAGCGGTGAAACCATCGTTGTGTTCAAAGCGAAAGGCAAACTCACACACGATGACTATCAGGCAATGATGCCAATTCTAAATACCACGCTAGAAGAACTCGATTCATCTAAACTCAAGATGCTGGTCGATATCTCAACCTTAACAGGATGGGAGTTACGTGCAGCTTGGGATGATTTTAAACTGGGATTAGAGCTCAATTCTAAGATAGACAAGATTGCTATTTTCGGCGATAAAAGCTGGCAAGAATTCGCTTCAAAAGTAGGGAGCTGGTTTGTGTCCGGTGAGATTAAGTCATTCGAAGACCATGACTCTGCGCTTAAGTGGCTAGTCGATTGATACTATTCGCGGGCAGCTAGAGAGCAGTTCGTAAACATCGCCAATGACAGTTGACGAGAATTGTCTCGAACGCTGTCATTTTTCGTTTTGGTTATGATATTTCCTATTCGATTCAATAGAGTATATTCCTTCCAGCGTGTAACATACCCAGGCTTTGTTTGGTCGCGACTAATGGTGTGGCTTGATTCAGTAAGAACGAGAACTAAAACAGAAATAAGGTCTAACGACATGCATAAGGTAATTGATAAGCTGGCTTGGATATTCATCAAAGACAGCAAGTTGTTGATGGTGAGATCAAAAGGCAAAGAACTGTTCTACCTACCGGGTGGTAAGCGCGAAGCTGGCGAAAGTGACGAGCAAGCACTGGTTCGCGAAATCAAAGAAGAGATCTCAGTAGATTTAGTGCCTGATTCAATCAAATACGTTGAAACGTTTACAGGCCAAGCTGATGGCAAAGCGGAAGGCGTATCAGTGCAATTGACTTGTTACCTTGCTGATTATACTGGTGAACTGTCTCCAGATGCCGAAATCGAAGAGCTTAAGTTTGTTGATGGCAACGACAGAGCGGTATGCTCATTGGCGGCACTGGTTGCGCTTGATTGGTTAGAAGCGAACCAGTATTTGTCTTAAGGTTTTAGCGGCTACTAGCTAATACTGAAGATTGATCTTCAAAAGATCATCGCTTACGAATAGCTTGAAGGGCGGCTGTCTTTCATCAACAGGTCGAGTTTCCTTTGAGCTTTCTTCGTGTCTTGTAAATCCACCACCTCAATCATTTCACACTCATCTCGTACCATCTCATTAATCAAGCTTGGATAGTGTCTGCAATCTTCTGGTCGGTCTAAGTAAATACTGCATGTGTACTTGGCTTGAGCCTTGGTGTCTTTCGTCGGAACTAGCTCTAGAAAAGGGCAGCGAGTTAAACGTTCGCCTGATTCAGGGTCAAACCAAATCTCGCTTCCTCGAACATATTCAAAGATGTCTGGGTTGAACAGCTCCCACAAATCAATCTCTTCTTGCGTTGCGGCAAGGTCACCATCTCCGTATTTGATACAGCATTTCCCGCATTGATTACAATTTTTCATTAGTGACTTCATTGGTTGGTGAGCTTTTATCATTTTACCACTGATAAGCGTGGCACGTTGACTTTGTTGTTCATGGTTAAACTGTTTCGGGAAGGGAGCCTAAAATAGAAGTACTTAATATTACTTTAACTACCTAACACCACTCCAAACAAGGCTGTAAACAATGATACAATTTGCGCCTAGCAAGTTATTAAAACAAGGCATAAAAATGAGAACCGTATACACCACCGAAGGCGACATCAACGCAAAGAAACAGAAAGACGCATACCCAAAGTTGGCGCTATGTGATAACTGCGTTCGAGACTATGTGGTGATTGCTCAAGGCGAACGTACTTATAAGCCATGCGCAAAATGTGGTGCCGACGATTAATGCGCCTTGATAAATATCTATGTAAAAGCACTGACCTAACCAAGCCTGAAGCGATTGAACGCATCCATAATGGCGAGGTGAACGTAAACAGTGAAACAGTCTCCGATGAATCAGCTCAGGTTCATGAAAGCAACACCATCTTATTAAATGGCATGCCGCTTAAGTTGCGTGAATTTCGATACCTTTTAATGCACAAGCCTGCGGGTACTATCTGCTCCAATATCGATGAAGTTTATCCTTCATTGTTCAACTACATCGAGATAGACAAAGCTTCAGAACTGCACATCGCAGGCCGCTTAGATGCCGACACCACAGGCTTAGTTTTGATTACCGATGATGGGCGCTGGTCATTCAACATCACGCTGCCAACCAAGTCGTGTAAGAAGGTGTATCGCGTGACATTGTCACGAGATATCAGAGACGATGTCGCTGACAAGTTCAAAGCGGGCATGCAATTGCAGGGCGAGCAAAAACTGACGCGTCCGGCAGAGCTTGAAGTGATTAACAGTAAAGAAGTGCTGTTGACCATTACAGAAGGTAAGTTTCATCAAGTAAAACGAATGTTTGCTGCGGTAGGGAATCGAGTTGTTGGCCTACACCGTGAACAGATTGGTGATGTTCGTTTAGATGTTGAAGCAGGCCAGTGGCGTTATCTAACTAAAGCCGAAGTCGACTCATTTCAGCAAGACTCTGAATAAGAGCTCTGAATAAACGCTGTAACCACTAAAAGCGTTAAGCGGGTCAGGAGCAGAATATCAACACTATAAGGATGTAGGATGGAAAACCTCAAAGTCTCAGAAACTAAGTCTTTTGTACCCGCGAAAGACTTCGATTTATCCAAGCGTTTTTACCAGTCAATCGGCTTTGAAGTGAAGTCTGAATTTCACGATATCGCCTATCTACGACACGGCAGTTGTGCGTTCCTTCTGCAAAACTTTTATGAACCTGCGCACTGTCACAATTACATGATGCACTTGCTGGTTGAAGACGTAAAAAGTTGGTATCAACACATCCAAAACTCTAATGTAGTGTCGGATTTTGAAGTTACCGTTTCCGATTGAGCTTGAATTTGTAACAGACTCGCGCGCATCTTCCCAATATCAAAACAATCCTTGGAGTATTTAGAAATGTTGTTTTCTAGTCTGTCTAAACCATAGGTTCATGGCTCCGAGTTATGTTCTGAACTGCTCAATTTCTTAACCGAGCATAAACGTGAATTCGAAGAAAAATTAATTCCTGATCTGTCATACATCGATGATATGGCACATGTGGTGAACGGTATCAAAATCAAAGGCGTTCTCCACATCAATGCGAATCAATACCGACTTCAATATTCGTTTGATTGGGAGCTGTTTCTAGGCTGTTCAGATAGAAACGAAACCGGTGTAGAGAATGGAAGTGTTCTATTCACTCTTGAGGACGATAACGTTCTTAATATCAACTTCCCAAACTACGGTTCTCGAGACACTAGCGATGAGCTCTAGTCGGTTTTTCGTGCGTGTTATACAGAAGGAACAACAATGATAACTATCGAAAGGCTTGAAGATTCACATGTGGCGTTAGTTCAGGCCATCCAACTCGCCGATGAACAGGTTAAGTTCGCTGGTACAGCTGCAGAGTTTTTATTAGACGGCAGTGAAACGACGCACTTGCACGTGATTAAGTCTGATAACGAAGTTGTGGGTTTCTTTAAGCTGGATATCGCTTACGCAGAGCACTACGAATTCTGCCCTGAAGGAAGCATTGGCTTGAGAGCTTTTGTGCTTGATAAAAACCAGCAAGGTAAAGGTTTAGGAACAGGCACGGTGAAGGCTTTGTTTCCGTATTTAAAAGCGAATTACTCAGCGTATGAGTCGATTTACTTAACTGTGAATTGCAAAAATCCGGCAGCATTCAACTGTTATAAGAAAGGCGGCTTCGAAGATATCAATCAACAGTATTTAGGTGGCGCAGCAGGCCCGCAATTTATCATGCGCGGTCGAATTGCTTAGTAATAAATTATTGATGAGAAACACCTGCACAGCTGTATGCAGGTTGAGAGTCTTAAAGAACACGAGAAGGAAATTTGATGAAGGTTCAATATCTTGAAGTGGTTACCCCAGAGGTCGATGTCGTTTGTGCAACATACGCTCAGCTCTACAATGTGAAATTCAGTGGTGCAGATGTGAACCTTGGTGGGGCGCGCACTGCAAAGCTATCTAATGGCGGGGTAATTGGCATTCGAGCACCGCTTCGTGAAACTGAAGAACCAACTGTTCGTCATTACACGTTGGTTGAGGATATTCAGTCTGCAGTAAATGCCGCCGAGAAACTAGGCGCCGAAGTTGCGGTGCCGCCAATGGAGTTACCACGTCACGGGATGTGTGCCATTGTCATTCAAGGTGGCGTCGAGCTCGGATTCTGGCAGTTATAAATGATGTATACCTTTTAGATTGTGACGGACGAGATACTACGATTTATGATGCGACACCTAGTGTCTTTACCTGCTTCATGGCATCATTCCACGCAGCTAAAACCCCAACAAGGTATGTTATGAAACAGAATATTGTCCACATTGCACTCGTGGTAAAAGACTACGATGAAGCGCTTGATTTCTATGTAAACAAGCTTAAGTTTGATCTCATCGAAGACACGTATCTGCCAGAAGAAGATAAGCGCTGGGTTGTTGTTGCTCCACCAAATTCAACCGGTGTGAGCCTGTTACTTGCTACAGCTTCCAAGCCAGAGCAACTCGATTTCATCGGCAACCAAGCTGGTGGACGCGTATTCCTATTCTTAAACACCGATGACTTCTGGCGTGATTACGAACGTATGACGTCTTTGGGCATTAACTTTGTCCGAGAGCCTAAAGAGCAAGGCTACGGCACCGTTGCTGTGTTTGAAGATCTTTACGGTAACTTGTGGGATCTGCTTCAGTTAAATCCTGAACACCCTATGGCTAACAGGTAGATAAGCTTAGCCCACAACCATCGGGTGTTGCGTATTACAAAATGTCGGTTCATTGGGAGTAACGCTTCTTTGTCGCTAGGTTAACCCTCCGCACCGCTCAATCATCAACTTAAGTTAAGGAAGCTTATCGTGGAAGAAATCAAAGGCATTCTGCAATTCATGGTCGAAATTGAACAATTAAAGGATGTTCATCGACAGACAAAACCGGTTGGATTGGATCGATATGAAAACTCCGCTGAGCACAGTTGGCACGTCTGTTTGAGCGCACTCATGTTGAAAGACTATGCCAATGAAGAAATCGATATTACGCGAGTAATGAAGATGCTGCTGATTCATGATCTTGGGGAAATCGATGCCGGAGACACCATCATTTATGCCAGTGAAACCGAAGAAAACAAGCTCAAAGAGAGAAACTGCGTTGAGCGCTTGCTGAAATCATTACCGAGCCATTCAAGAAGCGAGTATTTGGATTTATGGCTTGAGTTCGAAGCAGGTGAGTCACCAGAAGCCAGATTTGGTAAGGCGATCGATAGAGTGCCGCCTTTGCTTCATAACATCCATGGTGGTGGTCACAGCTGGAAGAAGCACAACGTATCTAAAGACAAAGTACTGACCTTCAATGGCGAGCGTATTTCTAAAGGCAGTCGTGCTCTATGGAAAGAACTAGAAGTACAACTTGAAGGCGCTGCAGACAAAGGGTTATTAAAGTAAAAGCTAATTTCATACCTTAGCGTAAGTATAGCTTTAGCGGCTCAATGAGGGAGATCTCGATGGTAACTGATTCAAGATGCATGGCACTTACCTTGTGTCTCATTTCTTTCAAATAAAGATCTAGTGGACAACAATAAGTTCGAGAACCGAGTGATAAGTTGTTAGTATGCATCAACTTTATAAATATTGGTTGGCTTATATAAATGCTTGATAATAAGTATATTAAACATCCTTATCACTGCGAACAGTGTAACGCACTTACCCCGCACCTTGCTGTTAACGCTTCCGATGCTGAATCTAAAGCGGACGCTGAATCTGAAAAGAAACAATGGAAGTTAGGCGTGTTGATGGAATACCTGGTGACGTTATTGTTTAGAGGTGACCATTATGTTCCCGGTTTTTATGTAGACAGTGATTACGAATACCAATGTGAGAAATGTGGGACTAAGTCGTGGCACTGATTGGGTATGAACATTTGATGTAAATCTCATGACAATAATAAATATGAGTCAGAAATTACAAGGGCCTGTATGGAAATCATATCCGAAATTGAAGTGTCTAAAGAGCAACATCAAGCCATTACCGCTCTGAGAAATAGCTCTTTCCCCGATCATCCGGTAGAGCGTTCTTATTATAAACAACTCCCTCATATGCGAGCTCTGCAATACCGTGAAGAACGACTCGTCGGCTACCTTGGTCTTGATTACCGTATGGTCAGTGTTGGTGACAGTGCTTACAAAGTATTAGGTGTTATTGATTTTTGTGTTGCTGAGAATGTCCGAGGGCAAGGTGTTGGTAAATCTATGCTGTGTGAATTGGATGAGTATGCAAAGAATAGGGATGTCGATTTCATTATTTTGATATCAGATCTTCATGATTTCTATTCCTCACAAGGGTATATCCAAATTACTAGTACTAACTCTTGGTTAAGACTTCATGAGCACCTTAGTTATGGCGTCGCTGTTGAAGAAATTGATGACCTATATGTAAAGCCATTGAACGGAAAACAATGGCCTTTAGGGGATATTGATTGGCTTGGCTATATGTATTAGCTCTCTTGTTTTAAGTTACTCCATGAGTTAACGATGTGAATAAACCCTAGGTAAATTGATGATAATAAGACGCATTAGAAAAGTGATCCTCTCTGCAAACTGAGAATGGAATCGCGTCTATACTGACATGGGTTACGTCGCTGAATTTGGAAGTGGCGCTATGAATGTAAGTTTGATTAGGTTAAATCTCAGAGGTGACGATGAAAAAATTACTACCACTATGCGCCATTTTACTCTCGGCATCATTTTCAGCTGCGGCTTCTGATGGTTTGATTAAATACCAAAGTAATTATTCAGTGAAAGAGACCGCTGACCGCTTTGAAGAAATCGCCAAGAGCAAAGGTTTGACCTTGTTTGCGAGAATCGACCATCAGAAAAACGCGAGTAAGGTCGATCTTGAATTGAGACCAACGGAAGTCATCATCTTTGGTAACCCGAAAGTAGGGACACCATTAATGCAATGTGCTCAAGAAGTCGCGATAGATTTACCGCAGAAGGTGTTAGTCACTGAGGATTCTAATAAGAAAGTATGGTTGTCTTACAACGATCCTAATTACTTGGTAGAGCGTCACGCGATCAATGGCTGTGACGAGGTCGTTAAGAAAGTATCGGGTGTACTAAGCAAGCTATCAGAAGCGACAGTGGCGAAAAAGAAAGCAAAATAACCAAGATCAATAAGCACTCATTAAGACTATTAATGGGTGCGATATGACGATGATATCGCCCAATAGTCATTGTGTTGACAACTAAGCAACAGTATATAAAAGTAGTTTTATGAAACTGAATTTAGCGCAATCTAACCAACGAATTATCATCATTCCATAGGAATGGTGGGATTGTTGATGCGCTTTGTTTATCGAACCCACCCGTAAGGTGGGTTTTTTGTCGCTGTCTTATGGGTTTTATCTGAATAGAGGAAGTCATATGAAAAAGATCGCGGTTTTTGGCAAGCCTGGGAGTGGAAAATCGACAGTCAGCAAGGCGTTAGCACTAGCTACAGGGATAGAGCTTCACCAGTTGGACTCTATTGTTTACAAGGCCAACGGAGAGTTTGTTGAACGTGAAGTATTTGAGGAGGCTCATGAGAGCATACTTAAGTCAGAAAGCTGGATCATCGATGGTTTTGGCCCTCTAGGCTCGTTCAACACACGTTTAGATGCAGCTGATACCTTGGTTTATATCGACCTTCCTTATTCAATTAGCTACTGGTTTGTAACCAAGAGAATGCTCAAAGGTCTATTCGTTAAACCTGAAGGCTGGCCTGATGGAAGTTCAGTTATAAGAGGCACGATACAAAGTTATAAGACACTAAAACTGTGTCCTAAATTTTGGAATGACGACTTTAAAGCGCAGTTAGAATTGCGCGCTAAAGAGAAAGAGGTTTATATCATCAGAAGCGTGACTGAATTGAATAACTTTGTTCACCAACACTTCACTTAACAGTCGAGAGTTTACTTTTCTTTAAAACGCTCTTACTTACTCATAACTTCATGAAAATATTTAGATTTAACTCTACGTGTGGCATATTTGCCATATGTTTAGTTTGTGCTTTGAGTTAAGGAGATAGATATTATGTATGGAAGTGAGAAGACGAGAGCGTTCTGTAGTAACTGTAAGGAACTGACACTGCACAAGTACACTATGTTCAGTAACCAAGCCGAAAAAGCGCCACAACATGAAAAGAAGCCAGGGTTGCTTGGAATGATTTTATCGTCGCTAGCTTCAAGTGGCGGAAACGGTGACTATAAATGTACAAAGTGTGGAACCAATTTACGTACACCGGACAACCTTGATTAGCCTTTAACCTACTTAATACTTCAACATTCTTCTTCTTTAATTATCCGTTTTCATTTGATAATAATTCAAATTGTACCGTGTTTTTCATTGAATGAACTTCTAGTAGCCTATGCGAATAGTTAATTATTGGGCATTCAAATGACACAGTATCAGTTCCAACAAGGGCATATTCGTCCACCTTCAGAAGCGGATAGCTTATTGATTCGCACCACCCAAGGTTGTCCTTGGAACAAATGTAAATTCTGTACGCTGTTTGAGGGGATGGAGTTTGCAATTCGTCCCGTTGAAGAGATTAAGAAAGACATTTGGGCTGCGAAAGCATTCTATAAGAACCGTAAATTTGAGACCTGTTTTCTGCAAGACGGTGATTCATTCACTATGGATACCGAAGACTTGCTGGATGTGTTGAATACACTCAAACAAGCCTTCCCAGAGTTAAAGCAGATCAGCTCTTATGGACGAGCGCAAAGCATGACTAAGAAGTCGCCTGAAGAGATGAAAGCCATCTGTGATGCAGGGCTCAACATGCTTTATTGCGGTATGGAATCGGGTTCTATTGATGTTCTCAAATTGATGAAAAAAGGCATTACTCCGAAATCTATTTTGAAATCGACCGAATACGCGAAGCAAGCGGGTATGAAGATGATGACCTTCATTATCCTTGGCTTGGGTGGTAAAGAATATTCGGCGCAGCATGTTGAAGAAACGGCGGCCTTACTTAACCAGATCAACCCAGATGAAATACGCATTCTGTCGCTTGCTGTGAAGCCTGGAACCGAATTGGATGAACTGGTGCAGAATGGAGAGTTCACGCCACTTAGCGAACGTGAAATGCTTGAAGAACAATATCAATTGATCAGTAAACTAAACCGCGTGACGGGCAACTATGGTAACTATCACGGTATTAATTTGTTGATGGAACTGAACGGACAGCTGCCACAGGATAAAGCGAAGTTCTTAGCGACAATAGACCGTTTCAATATGATGAGTGAGAATGACCAGAATAACTTTATCTTGGGACGTCGCATTCATTACTACGCCGCATTGAAAGACATGGATAACCAACTTATGTACGATTCTGTACAAAGAGAGCTTAATCGCATTCAAAAGCAAAATCCCGATGAACTCGACAATGTGTTTTACCAACTCCGTCAACGCATGATCTAGCAGCAAGGACTAATAACATGAATAACCTCGTTAACTGGCAAATCAGAAATGAAAATCCGGAACATCGGTCTTTGGAAAACGGCGTGCTGACGATGCAAGTGCAAGAGGGCAATATCTTTGGTGCGGGTTCAGCTGATGTTGATAATATCTTCGTTCATCCAGTATCTAGCTCGGATTACAGCACAGAAGTGACGGTTCAATTAGATCCAAACCTCGCATTTGAACAAGCTGGGTTAGGTATTTACTGGGATAACGACAACTACATTAAAGTGAGCAAAGAGATGTTCATGGGCGAGCGTTCATTGGTGTTCGTTGTAGAACAAAATGGTCAGCCACAGATCAAGGAACGTCTGTTGTTTAGTGAATCTAGTGTGTCGGTAAAGCTCGTCAAACAAGGCGGAAAAGTCAGCGCTCATTTCCGCCCGTTAGAAAAACAACAATGGCAGGAAGTGATCACGTTTGATTCGTTAGTAGGCAGTGAACAGGGTGTGATGCTTTATACGTTCAGTGGCAGTAAGGCGACGCCTAATTTCGCCAAATTTAGTGGCTTCAGTTTGTCTGACGCCTAATAATTTGTCTTACGCTGAATAAGCTTGCTTAGCGTATAAAAAAACGGACCGATATTGCTACCGGTCCGTTTTTAAATTCTTCAAGTCAAAGCGCTTATGCACAACACTTCTTGTATTTTTTACCGCTGCCGCAAGAACACGGATCGTTACGGTTAGGGGTCTTTTCAAACGTCATCGTTTTTGGCTTGTTCAGTAGAGTATCAAGCTCGATGGTGTTCTCTTCTTTGTCTGCGTCGACTGTAACAGTAACGAAGATAGTATTTTCAGCGGCTAGTGCTTCAACTTCTGCTTTGCGCGCTTCAGTTTGAACCATTACTGCGATTGGAGATTCTTCAGTACCCGCTTTCACATCGCGGTTTACGTTGTAGCCAGCAAGAACGTGGTTCTGTCTTGTTTCGATACGGCCTTTGAAAAATAGTTTCGACATTGGGTACTCATAAAAAATGTTGGATGGCGCTATTTTTAACGACGATAGCGCAATGGAGCGGGGATTATACGCATATATTGCAATTGATAAAGCAGTGATGTGAACAAAGGCTGTTTGGTTATTGTTTGCTAGTAACGGTTTGCTCTCTAGCATTGTTCGGATTGGACTAATTTTCAAATTCAAGACAATAAGATTTCCCTAAATAGGCTTATGAATGATAAATTCAAATTATTAATCGAAACAAAGAGATAGTGTATGAAGTTAGATGCCATCCTGTGGGATTACGATGGAACCTTAGTGAATTCAGTTCCAAAGAATATCGCAATTACAAAAGACATTATCTCTTTAGTCGCGCCACACTTGTCAGGCGACAACTTACCTAAATATTTGCTTAGCGAAGCGCTTTATCATGAAGCCAACCACGGGGCTAAAAACTGGCAAGCCTTATATGTCGACTATTACGGCTTATCCCATGACGAAATGTTGATCGCTGGTGGAATGTGGGCAGAGCATCAAGAGAAAAACCAAACAGCCGTTGCCTTGTTTGAAGGAATGGAAACCGTGGTTAATCAGTTTGCTCATCTTCCTCATGGGATCTGCTCTCAAAACTCTCAATTGAATATTCGTGGTGTGCTCGACAGCTATGGCATTGGTGATTTGTTTAAATCGGTAGTGGGTTATGACGATGTTTCGAGCGGCAACCAAAAACCCCATCCATTTGGTGGTGTGAAATGTGTCGAGAACATATTTGGCGCCGATCCGACTAACGAGCTTTGTTTGATGTACATCGGTGACCATGAAGCGGACACACAGTTTGCTCGCAATATTGAAGCCGCGCTGGGTAAAAACGCAAAAGTGATTGCTGTTGCAGCAGGTTATAGCCGATCGAAACCTGAAAATTGGCAAACCAAGCCCGATTACATTGCTAACAGTGTCGATGATCTTTTAACGATCATTAGCAAGTACGCATAACGAAGCAGACATTTAAAAATCACCACACGTAAATAACTTTAAGGAAGAATAATGACACCAAAACAAGTGGTATTGGGATTTTGGGATGCAATGCGCAGTAATGATTTTGCAAAGGCAGGTGAATGGCTAACCGCAGATTTTGAAGGCTATTGGCCGCAGTCGTCTGAATTGACGTTAGGGCGCGACAACTTCACTGCAATCAATACTGAATACCCAGCCAATGGTGTTTGGGAATTCACGCTCAATTCGATTGTCTGTGAAGGTGATACGGTAGTCACGGACGTTTCGGTCACTGACAGTGTGTTGAAAGGCCGAGTGATCACCTTTCACACGGTGGTTGACGGTTTAATTCAAAAGCAAACTGAGTTTTGGCCAGACCCATTCGAAGCGCCGGCGTGGCGATCGCAGTGGGTTCAGATCGTATCGAACAATTAGTTTGTATCGATACGATCAGTTTGTCACGAACAACTAGGTCGTATCGAATAATCAGGTTGCACAGAATAAGTAAACATTAGGAGGTTTCATTGAGCAAGGTAGTGGTTGTAACCGGCGGAAGCCGAGGCATTGGCGCAGCGACGTCTAAATTGTTGGCCAGTCAAGGCTATGCTGTATGCGTTAACTTCATACACAATGAGTCGCGAGCTGAAGATCTAGTGAATGAGATTCGCGAACAAGGCGGAACCGCGATAAGCGTGCGTGCGGATGTGTCTGTTGAATCGGATGTGAAATCTTTATTTGAGATTGCTCGTAATAAGCTAGGTCCAGTGACGCACTTGGTCAATAATGCCGGGATCTTGTTTACCCAGTCACCATTGGTTGATATTGAATTGGATCGCTTTGAAAAGGTGATGAAATCCAACGTATCAAGCTGCTTTCTGTGCAGTAAAGCCTTTATCAAACAAGCCGATGGCGCGGGTTCGATTGTGAATGTATCGTCTGCCGCTTCTCGTACTGGCGCACCGTTTGAGTATGTGGATTACGCAGCATCGAAAGGTGCGATGGATTCACTCACCAAAGGCTTATCGCTTGAATTAGCTTCACGCAATATCCGAGTGAATGGCGTAAGGCCAGGTTGTATTTATACTGAGATGCACGCAGACGGCGGAGAGCCAGATCGCGTAGACAGACTAGCTTCACAGTTACCGTTACAACGAGGTGGCACACCAGAAGAAGTCGCGAACTCTATCGCATGGTTATTATCGGATGAAGCTTCGTATGTCACCGGCTCATTTATTGATATTGCAGGCGGTCGATAGGGCACGTTTGCCTTTACACTAAGATAAACAAGTTAAAACCATAGACACGCAACAAAAGTACCTAACTAAAAGAACGAAACTAAGAGTACAAACATGAAAAATTATTTTGAAAGTCCGTTTGTCGGAAAGTCACTCAAAGAACAAGTGACCAACCCAAACATCATCGTGGGCGAGCACAGCTATTACTCGGGTTACTACCATAACCACAGCTTTGATGACTGTGCGCGTTACCTATTACCGGATAGAACCGACATCGATAAGCTGATCATTGGCAGCTACTGCTCGATTGGTTCTGGCGCCGTGTTTATGATGGCGGGCAACCAAGGCCACCAAAACCAGTGGGTGAGTACCTTCCCGTTTTTCTATCAAGACGATGAGAAGTTTGAAGGTGCGATAGACGGCTTTGAACGCTCTGGTGATACCGTGATTGGTAACGATGTGTGGATTGGTACAGAAGCCATGATCATGAGTGGTGTTAAGGTTGGTGACGGAGCCATCATCGCAAGTCGAGCGGTTGTGACTAAAGATGTCGCGCCATACTCGATTGTCGGTTCAAACCCAGCACGCCATATCCGTTATCGTTTCAATGAGACTGAAATCGCTCAGTTGCTAGAAATGAAATGGTGGGAATGGAGCGAAGAACAAATCAAAGGCGCAATGTCGCTAATGTGTTCTTCAGACATTGGTGGTTTGTACCATTATTGGAAAGGATTCTTGAAGCCTTAAATTGTCGTTCACAGATGAAATGTGAATGGTGAGAACGAGATTAAATTTAACAAATTACTCAATAATCTGATTATGGCAATGCGATCGTGATACGAGTAACTTATTGATTATATGCATATTGCATAGTATGGCGTGTCGCATTAGCGTGGTGGATGAATTGGAGGGGTATTATGATTAGTTGCAACGATTACGATTATATTGAAATTGTGTGTATGCACCGATACCCAATCAAGTTAACGCTGAAGTCTGGCGAGCAGATTGAATGTGTCGGGTTAGATACCCAGCGCAATGACAGCCGTGAAGAGTGCATTAAAGTCAGTACTCAAGGCGAGCAACAACTTGTCGTATTAACTCAAATAGCGACATTGGATGTCTGTGTCGACAACCCTCACTTTCAGCATGTTTCATTCAAAACGTCATAGGCTTTCAAATGAATAGAACCATAGAACAATGCTATTGCACCGCGTGCAGAGAAGAGACACAACATGTTGTTGTGTTGGTCAGAAAGACGAGTGCGTTTGCAGACAAACCTAACCAAAAGCGAAGTGAGTTTTGGGCAGGCATGATAAAAGGTTGGTTCCTTGGCCCGTTTGTCGCGTCAATGGATGAGTTTTCTCGTCACCTTGTCTGTGAAAAATGTGGACACAAAGAGATTCAAGATTAGAATTCGATTCAACGCGTACTGAACCTTCTGGTTTAAGAAAATGGCTTAGGAAATAGAAGAGTGAAAGAACAAATATTAGAAGCGGTAAAAGCATATGGTTTCTCGGTAAGAACCAACAATACCGATGAGGTTGATCCGGCTAAGGCGCAAATTGGGCAATTGTGGCAAGGCTTTTTCGAACAAGCTTTTCCTAAGCTGACCCCAGACTCAAAGGTATACGGCGTTTACACCAACTACGAGTCAGATTTTACGGGCGAGTTTGATGTTATCGCGTGTACCAATGCGCTTACCGATAATAGTTTAGATAATCTAGTTGAAACCAATATCGAAGCAGGCAAGTACTTAACGTTTTCTGCTGAGGGTGAATTACCGCAAGCTGTGATCGACCTATGGGGTGAAGTGTGGGCGTATTTCAGCGCTGCTGACTGCCCACATGTGAGAACTTACACGACAGATTTTGAACTATACAAAGGTGAAACTGAAGTCGAGATTTCGATAGCGATTCAGTGATCAGGTTAAAATGAACAAAAGGCTTAGCTTAGACTGTGTTTGCCAGTTAAGAGACAGTAGTTACCGGTAAAGAGACAACGGAATCCCAGTTAAGCCTTTGAATATCTGTTCTTTACAAAGAAGATACAGTGTCACGTAACTACTTTAATACCTAGGAATTATCTATTCCAGAATTCCCCTAGATCACCCTAGATACCCTTAAGTCACCCAAAATTCTCTTAAGTTATCCAAAAAGACAATCTTGCTTGGTTTCATTCCACAAAGGGTATTGCTTCATGACTTGGGTGTAGAGCTTACTTTCAAGGTGCGCTCTTAACCAACGTCCTACGTTTTGATATTCCGATTTCACAAACCACTTCTTTTCGACTCGCACAAACTGACTGACGAAAGGCATCACCGCAAAATCGGCCAAGCTTGGGCTTTCTCCAAAAAAGTAGGGCTGATCGGTAAGTCGCACTTCTAACTGCTTAATGAAGGTTTCGCAGGCTTGTCGGCGTTGTTCAACATCGATGTTTCGGTAACGAACCGATGCACGATACCTTTCTAAGTGACCAATAAATTCTTCATCGTTGGTTTTAATGAGCTGCTGAACTTGTTCGCTAAGCGTTGGATTGCTTGAACGCAGAAGATCTTGAGGATCGTTTTGTTGAAGTGACCAGTTCATCACATCCAAGCTCTGTTCAATGACTTGTCCATTGGGTAACACCAATACAGGCACTGTTCCTTTTGGCGAACTGGCCAATAGTTCGCTAGGCTTGTCTTTGGTAACGATTTCTCGAAGTAACACTTTTTGCTGTGATAGTGCGATGCCCATTCGTCCGCGCATTGCATAAGGGCAACGGCGTAAAGAATAAAGGATAGGTAGATCGTATTCGTTCGGCATTATTGAGGTCATTTAGTTTGAAAAGTGTTGTACGGTGGTAAAGAGATCGTGATGTGGGTAGAATACGCGGCTTAAAAATTATAAGTAAGTGAGCGACTTCAAAAATGAGCAGAAAAATTGAGTTATTAGCCCCAGGTGGCGATGTAGAAGCGATAAAAGCCGCCATCGTAGCGGGTGCTAATGCAGTTTATTGTGGTTTAGACACATTCAACGCTCGTAACAGAGCCTCTAACCTGTCGTTAGACGAATTGAATGGTGTGATTCGCCTTGCTCATGAATACGGCTGTGAAGTGTTCCTGACTCTTAACGTTGTGCTACTGGAGCACGAGACTAAGAGCATCACCAAACTGCTGAACCAACTTGTGAACACCAAAGTGGATGGCATCATTGTTCAAGACTTGGGTTTATTCAACCTGGTTAAGAAGCATTTCCCATCGTTAGACGTTCACGCGTCGACTCAGTTAACTACGCACAACGAAGGTCAGATTAAGTTCTTGTCTAAGATTGGCGCGACGCGCGTTAACTTGTCTCGTGAGTTGAACCTGCCTGAAATCAAGATGCTGACGGAAGTGGCACACGATCACGACGTATTAACCGAAGTGTTCGTACACGGCGCTCTGTGTATCGCATTCTCTGGTCAATGTTACTCAAGCTCAGTAAGTGTGGGTAACTCAGGTAACCGTGGTCGTTGTAGCCAAGCGTGTCGTGATGAGTACGAAATCACCAACGCGGGCAACAAGTTCCCACTTAACCTGAAAGATAACTCAGCTTACTACGACCTACCTGAATTGGTTGATGCGAAAGTCGACTCATTGAAAGTAGAAGGCCGTATTAAAGGCGCACACTACGTTTACACTGTGGTAGACACATGGCGTAAACAGATTGATAGCTTTGTAGAAAGTGGTTTGTTGATCGAAGACGATTCGAACCTACACAAAGTATTCAACCGTGATTTCACCAACTCTTTCCTAAAGGGCAACCTAACGAAAGACATGTTCATCGATAACCCGCGCGACAACAGCATGAACTACGCTGTTGAAAAAGCGACGGAGCAGAACAACGAAATCTCAGTTGTACAGATTCAAGAAGTGACCAACGAACTTCACCAAGCGAAAGACGTTCTTGGTAACGAAATGCGTGACAAGATCGAGTTCCTTGATATTCGCAAGACACCAGTAGCACTGTCGTTCAGCGCAAAAGTGGGTCAACCATTTACGGTGACTGTGAACACGCCAAAAGAGAACTTTACTCTTCAATCTAAATCGCTATTGAAAGCGGTTGAAGAGAAGGCGATTACTCAAGAGCTACTTGAGAAGCGCTTCAAAAACGTGAAGAGTGCAGTTCACACGCTAGAAAGCCACGACTTCAGTGAAGTGGATGCAGGCTTGTTGATTCCTCTAAAAGAAGTTTCAGACCTAAAAGACGAGATCGACTTCATTCTGAACGGCTCTGTGGAAGTGATTAAGCACGTTGAAGTGCCAGCACTGCCTCAGCACCCTAAAGTGAACGAGAAGCCGACTATGTCGATGCTTATCGCCGATGTAGAAGACTTACACCTGTGTGACGTGACTGACGCGGATGTTTACTTCAAACTTCCAGAAAGCTTCAAGAAGCGTTGTAACAAGTACATCGACATCTTGGCAGCAAACCCACGTTTGATTCCTTGGTTCCCAGCGGTATTGATCGGTAAAGATTACGACGAAGCGGTTCGTATTCTTGAAGAGATCAAGCCAGCTCGCATCGTAACCAACAACACGGGTATTGCTTACAAAGCTTACGAGATGGGTATTGAGTGGGTTGCAGGCCCGTTCATGAACACGACCAACTCTCACGCACTTGTTACTCTGAAAGAAGAGCTGAACTGTGCAGGCGCATTCATTTCGAACGAGATCAACAAAGGTCAGATTCGTCATATTCGTCGCCCAGAGAACTTCAAACTGTTCTACAGCATTTACCACCCAATCTTGATGATGACCAGCCGTCAGTGTTTCTTCCAAAGAACCGTGGGTTGTAACAAGCCAAGCATCGAAGCAGGTTGTATGTTGAAGTGTGAGAAAGCGACCACGATTACCAACGTGAAAGGCATCTCTTTTGCGGTTGATAAACAGAAGGGTGGCTACCCAAGCATTTACAACCACGAGCAGTTCTTGAACCACGACGCAGTAACTGACTTCTCTGGTCTGTTCGACGAGTTCTTCATTGACCTAACCAACATCGGTGCAGGTTCTAAAGAAGTGAAAGACAAAGTTGAGCTTATCAAGCATTTCGAAGCGCTACTGAACGGCGTTGAAGGTTCACAACAGAACCTAGAGCAGATGGTTGAAGTTCGAACTAATGCTCAGTACGTGCAAGGTCTATAGCGTACAAGGTTTATAGGGTTCAATGTCTATGGGCTGTAAGGCTTATAGCTTCTAACGCAAAGAGCGTTCAAGGTTTATAACGCTCAACCGCTTATAAGCACTCTGAACCAATAAACAAAAGGCCACTCAATCGAGTGGCCTTTTTAATGTCTGAAACTTTCTGAATCTTTCTCAACCAACGAATACGTTATTCTGTCACGGCTTCTTGTTTGAAGCATGGGCTTTTCAACGTGTTCATCTTTTCGATTTCATTGGTTAAGCGCAGCGAGAGCAGGGCTTTCTGGTTCGAAGCAAAATCAAACATCACGATAGTCGCAGTGCCAACGGTCGTCAGTTTCTGTTGAGCCTTACTGACAATCGCGTATTCCATGGTGAATCGGTCATCTTGAATATCGGTAACACGTGAGCCGACCATCAAGGTATCTGGATACGTGACTGGGCGGAAATACTTACAGTAAGTGTCACCAAGAACAGGACCAACTTTGGTAATCGCCATCTCTTCCATCAGCTCGACGTGCTTGAAAAAATCTAAGCGAGCGGTTTCGAAATAGCGAAAATATACAGCGTTGTTAACGTGATTGAGTGCGTCCATTTCTCCCCAAGCGACAGGGATTTCTGTTACTACCGGGTAGTCAGATAATAGTGCTTCCATGCGAACTCTCTTATTGTTATGTAGGGATAAGTTGTTATTGGAATAAAAACCCTACCGCTAAATTAACAAAACTGCAACACGCGTGATTTAAGTTTTTGAAGCTTGAAACCACACAATGTCAGTGACTTAGTTGCACATCCACTCAATAGTTAGGCACTAAGGTGTTTGAATTGCAGCTCAACCAAGCGTTGGTACAATTCGCAGCTATTGATGAGAGACTGGTGGTCGCCGATGTCTACTAGTTGTCCTTTATCGAGCACCGCAATTTGGTCGGCGTGTTTAATTGTTGATAATCGATGGGCGATAATGATCGTCGTTCTGCCACGCATTAACTCTTCTAACGCTTGTTGTACGTGATGCTCACTTTCACTGTCTAGTGCGCTGGTTGCTTCATCCAACAATAGAATATTTGGATCTTTCAAGATGGCACGTGCGATAGCAATACGTTGTCTCTGCCCACCAGAAAGCCTTACACCACGTTCACCAAGAAAGCTGTTGTAGCCATCAGGTAGGTTTTGAATGAACTCGTGTGCGTGCGCTTTCTTCGCCGCTTCGATCACTTGCTCGTCTGTTGCCTGCGGGTTGCCGTAGCGAATGTTATGGAACACATCGTTACTGAACAGAGCAGGTTGTTGCGGTACCAATGCCATCTGCTTTCTTAGCTCGTTAGGATCAAACTGATTCAGTTCAACACCGCCTAAGGTGACCTTACCCACTTGTGGGTCGTAGAAACGTTGCAGCAGTTCGAACAGGGTAGTTTTACCTGCGCCAGACGGGCCAACCAGTGCCAACACTTTGCCTTCATGGGCAGTAAGCGTGAGGTTGCTTGTTGCGGGTTGGTCCGGTCTTGATGGATAACAGAAGGTCACATCATCAAATGCAACTTCTGGCGTTACGTTAGCAAGCGAAGTTGGATTCGCAACTGGCGCAACAATATGGCTTTCAACTTGTAGGATCTCGATTAATCGCTCGGTCGCACCTGCCGCGCGTTGCAGTTCACCCATCACTTCAGAAATCGTACCTAACGATGAAGCAACCATAATTGCGTAGAACACAAACGCCGCTAAGTCACCAGCCGACATAGTGCCGTTGATAACATCACTGCCGCCAACCCAAAGCATGCCTGCAATAGCACTAAATACAATCACGATAACGCCAGAAATAAGAATCGCGCGCTGTTTTACACGCTGGCGACCAATCTCATACGCCTTTTCCACTTCTATCGCGAATGATGCTTTCTCTTGCTCTTCTCGGCTGTAGCTTTGCACCGTTTTAATGTGCTCAATTGCCTCACCTGCGTAAGAACCCACATCAGACATGGAATCTTGGCTTTGGCGAGATAGGGCTCTTACACGGCGCCCATAAACAAGGATCGGAATCAAGATAAATGGCACCGAGGCCAATACAATCAACGTCAGCTTAATATTGGTCGCAAACAGCATGATGATTGCACCAATACACATCAACGCGCTGCGCATCGCCATAGAGAACGATGAACCTATGATGCTTTGAAGCAGAGTGGTATCCGTAGTAATGCGCGACATGATGTCGCCACTGCCATTGGTCTCGAAGTAACTTGGATGCAGCGTCACGACATGATTGAAAACCGACAGGCGTATATCCGCACTTACTCGCTCACCAACAGAAGAGACCAAATAGAAGCGGAAGAAGGTGCCAATCGAGATCAGCACGACCACCACCATGATGAATTGAATCGCGCTGCCTAAGTCTGACAACGATTGTTGGCTGAAGCCTTGGTCGATAAGAAGACGAATACCGTGTCCGACTGAAAGGGTTAAGCTCGCTGTGAAGATCAACGCGATCAACGCAGCAATAACACGACCTTTATAAGGCTGAATGAATTTACTCAGCTCAAACAAAATACTGAGGCTTTTTTTCTCTGGTTTGGGGTCTGGCGCTTTTTGAGTAGAGCGCTGAGTTGAGTCGAGCGTAGAAGAGACATCGTTTTGCATATGACTGCCTTAATGTGTTGTCGCTTTAAAAATAGATGGCTTGTTGCTTATGGCTAATTGCTTTATGACTTATTACCTGTACTGCGCGTTGTTCGCTGGGCAGTAATTGTTGTTGAGAATCGAACCCATTAAAGCATTTATTGCGCTGTGACGCTCCCTAGGAAACTCAATTTCCAATATTTCATCAACACTAAGTGAATAATTCGAAACGACCTTAAAGGAAAACTAAGCATTTTGATCCAGTCAGTTGGATAGGAAACCAAGCTATTTAACCCTAATTTTTATGCAAGTAAATTAGCGTTGATAGGGGAGTGCGTTCATAAACTAGTAATCGAGTTATGATTTATAAATTGATAGAAAAACGTTTGCTATTTATCTCAATATTAGCTTTATCAATGACTTGTAAGTTTTGGTTGTAAGACCAGTTATAGCGACTGTTTTTTGTGGAATATTTGTTACAAAAATTCAACAAAGTAGTTTTTTATACATTTTTCTTGCATAAAACCTCGGATTGAATAGAATAACCAACAAATGACAATTAATGCAGTATTGTGGCATGAGTATTCAAGTAAAGAGCATCAACAAATCATACGGTGATACCCAAGTTCTTCACGACATCAGTTTCGACTGTGAGAGTGGCGAAACCTTGGTATTGCTTGGCCCAAGCGGCGCGGGCAAGAGTTCATTACTGCGTGTATTGAACCTGCTTGAAATCGCGGACAACGGCGAATTAGACATTGCGAATGAGCAATTCGATTTTTCAAGCCAAATCCAAGAGAAGCAGGGGCTTAAACTTCGTCGTAAAGTCGGCATGGTGTTCCAGCAATACAACTTATGGCCACACATGACGGTGATGGAAAACTTGATTGAAGCACCAACGAAAGTTGCGGGTTTGGATAAGCAAGAAGCGATTAAGCAAGCGCAAGAAGTCCTAAAGACACTTCAACTTGCCGACAAAGCAGACGCTTGGCCACTTCAACTGTCTGGCGGTCAACAACAGCGTGTTGCGATTGCACGTGCGCTGATGATGAAACCGGATGTGTTGTTGTTTGATGAACCAACAGCGGCGCTTGATCCTGAGATCACCAACCAAGTCGTGAGCATTATTAAAGAATTGAGCGGAACGGGCATTACCCAAGTGGTCGTGACGCATGAAGTCGATTTCGCGAAGAAGATTGCTAGCCACGTTCTGTACCTAGAGAAAGGGTACATCGTTGAACACGGCACCAGCGATTCATTCGTTAATCCGCAGACACCTGAGTTTGCCGAGTATCTGACTCATTAAGTAAGTCACTTATTAAAAGAAAGTTGACTCACTAGATCTAGCTAAACACAACATCAATTAAAACAATCAAATTATAAGAATGGCCACAGGCCGCTATTACACAGTATTCGGAGTAACAAAATGAAAAAGATTCTACTAGCTTCACTTATCGGCCTTGCTTCTTTTAACGCAGCGGCTAAAGAAGAAATCAAATTCGCGATGGAAGCAACGTACGCACCATTCGAATACATGGATGAGAACAACCAAATTCAGGGTTTTGACGTAGACTTAGCAAACGCACTTTGTGAAGAGCTGAAAGCAACGTGTACTTTCCACAACCAAGCATTCGATAGCTTGATCCCTGCACTTAAATTCAAACGTTACGATGCGGCTATCTCGGCAATGGACATCACAGAAGCGCGTCTTAAACAAGTGAACTTCTCTAACGCATACTACGATAACTCTGCAGCATTCATTTCTTTCGAAGGCAAAGTAGCAGACCAAGCAGCACTAGAAGGTAAGCGTGTTGGCGTTCAAAACGGTTCTACTCACCAGAGCTTCCTACTTGAGCAAATGACTGGCGTAACAGCGGTACCTTACTCAAGCTACCAAGATGCATTCATCGACATGAAAAACGGTCGTATCGATTCTGTATTCGGTGACACAGCCGTTGTAGCAGAATGGTTCAAGAAAGAAGACAACCTAACGTACGTTGGCGACCAAGTAACAAACCAAGAGTACTTCGGTAACGGCTTTGGCATCGCAGTAAACAAGAGCAACCAAGAACTTGTAGACCAGCTTAACGTTGCACTTGCAGCAGTAAAAGCGAACGGCCAATACGATAAGATCTTCAACAAGTACTTCGGTAAGTAATTTATGGAATTAACGGGTTACTCTTTAGGGCTCGTCGAAGCAAGCTGGATGACTGTTCAGCTTGCGTTCGTAAGCCTATTGGTTGGATTGGTTCTAGCAGTTTTGTTTGCAAGTGGTGAGATGTCTCGTCGTATTGCAATCAAATGGCCAACGACTGCATTTGTGACGATTGTTCGTGGTTTACCAGAAATTCTGGTCGTACTGTTTATCTACTTTGGTTCGACACAAGTTCTGTTCATGATCACTGGCGACTTCATAGAAGTGAGCCCGTTCTTATCTGGTGTTGTTGCACTGTCACTTATCTTTGCTTCTTACGCTTCGCAAACCTTGCGTGGTGCTTTGAAAGCAGTAAGCAAAGGGCAGAGAGAAGCAGCAAGCGCACTTGGTATTTCTCAGTCTCGTGCATTCTTTCGTATCGTGTTACCTCAAGCGGTAAGACACGCACTACCAGGGTTAACCAACCAATGGTTAGTGTTACTGAAAGACACTGCATTAGTTTCGCTGATTGGCGTAACAGATTTGCTGAAACAAGCACAACTAACATCAGCGGCAACGCACGAAGCATTTACTTGGTACGCGACAGCAGCAGCAATCTACTTGGTCATCACTTTAATCACACAAAGATTGGTAAAAGTGATTGATGGTAAGTTCTCTATTCAAGGTTTGGGTAACAAAGGGGCAATGGCATGAATCAACAATACCTCTCTCAAATGCTTGAAGGCTTAGTGACCAGTCTTCAACTCACAGGCGCTTCATTGCTGGTTGGTTGTATCTTGTCACTGCTGATGACGGTAACGCTAATTCTAAGAATACCGGCGATTCACTGGTTCACTCGTGGCATCATCACGCTGTTCACTGGCACACCATTGTTGGTTCAAATCTTCTTGGTGTATTACGGCCCGGGTCAGTTCGATTGGATTCGTGAAAGCTTCATGTGGACTTGGTTAAGCCAACCTTGGTTCTGCGCAATGTTAGCATTAGCTTTGAACACTGCCGCATACAGCACGCTACTGTTCAGAGGCGCATTCAACGCCATTCCAGCAGGGCAGTGGGAAGCATGTCGCGCACTTGGTATGGACAAAATCGCAACGCTGAAAGTGTTACTGCCATATGCACTACGCCGCGCCGTTCCAGCTTATTCGAACGAAGTGATTCTAGTTTTCAAAGGTACGTCACTGGCAAGCACCATCACCATCATGGATTTGATGGGCTACGCTCAGCGTATCAACGGCCAAACCTACGACACACTCACCGTGTTCGGCATTGCTGGCGCATTCTACCTAGCAGTCAACGGTATTTTAACGCTGATCTTCCGTCAGGTAGAGAAGAAAGCCCTCGCATTCGAAGCGGCGTAAGCTAGCCACTCACAAGTTTAATTAACGTATAAAGCCTGCCATTTATGTTCGCATAGATGGCAGGCTTTTTTGTGTTTGGGGTATGTGTAGTGGTACTGTTTTTATATCTAGTAGAGCGGGTTTTTTGCGAAATTCATACTATATAGAAATATTCTGCATTTTGTCATTCAATGAGTCTATCTATGTTTTAAGTCACTGAATTGCTGTGATTAATCGTGGTAAATTGCTGTACATATGAAACTAGATAGAATGATTCTGTATTTAAATGCAGAATTTTTCGGTCTAATAGCTGTTATGTTTTTTTGAGGACAACGAATGAATGATGAATTTGTTGATAGCTTGTATAAATATCGAGCTGTCGACTCTTTTACTTTGGATATCATAGCCAATAATCGTATCTTTTTTCCTAAACCAGAAATGTTCAACGATCCCTATGATACGGAATTCAATATTAATACCCATGTTGGCAAGTTGAGTTCTAGTGATATGGCGTATCTGGAAGAAACATATGGCACTTCATCTGAAGATGAAGTGAATAGGGTTATAGTCAACGTCAACGAACAAATTAAGAACTATGTTTCTTCTGCTGGAATCTTATCTCTAAGTTCTAGTGCTGAAAACTTACTGTTGTGGGCTCACTATGCCGACGATCACAAGGGAATCTGCATTGAGTTTGAGAGAAAATCAGGAAATGACTTAGCCAATGAAAGTTTGACTCAGAAAGTAAAATACGCGGCATCTTACCCATCATTCAATAAATACGCATTTGTTAAGAAGAATGGGTATTCGGTCGTAAACAGAATTCTTTGGACTAAGTCACCCGAATGGGAGTATGAGCAAGAGTGGAGAGTAATCTACCTTAACAAGGGTGGGTCTGTTCAGGAAATACCAGGGAAGATAAAGTCCATTATATTTGGACTAAGGTGCCCAAGTATCAATGTTGACATAATAAAACGACTAGTAAGCGGAACAGACATAAAACTAAAACAAGCATCGAAGAAAAAAAATGAATTTGGTGTTGTGATTAAAAACATAACAAATAAGGATTAAGGT
>NZ_JBFRJM010000016.1:0-37347 GCF_041468865.1 Vibrio sp. 10N.286.52.C3
AGCCGCGATGAACCATTTTTATTTGCTATAAGCCTATCTCACAAGATACAGACGCATCTAGATTATGAGCACAGAAGACCTTTCTGTGCAGGTTGCGTCATTTCGATGTCACCTTGTAGAGAACGGTAAACGATGGTGTTCCACACTTCACCATTATCCATTTCAAACTCAATAGCGTAATTCAAACCCGCGACAACCTGAGTTCGAACACTCAAGATCTGCTTGAGCTCAGCTGAAGTGTTCATTTGGCTAAGAACTGCGTTTAAAGCTTGCTTGGCTTCTGGTGTTATCTCACTTTTCGACCAACCACCCGTCAGGTTTTTAGTGCTGCAGATGGGGTTCGCATTCTCTTGCGGTTGAGTTGGTACCTCTGATTTCTGACTACACCCAGCTAACGCCACGACACTAAACAAGGTTGCTGTTCCAAGTAATGATGTTAATCGTACGTTCTTCATAAATTCTCTCTACCTCAATCATTTACGAGGGATTACTCGCAATAATGTTTCATATGCAGGCAAGCTTAAACCTCGAATGTCATCACTTCATCAGAGATTATGGTGTAACTACTCTATAAACACAGGAGATTGTCAGGAAAACAAGACGAGCACTGGAGCTCTGCTTTTATCCACCTGATATTTAAATCATTAAAATGAATAGCGAGAGAATAAGCGAGTAATAATACAGACATAATTAATCAGATAATTACATGCTTCACACCAAAAACATTCCTATCACGATTAATAAGATGAGCTCATCTTGATGTGGATTATGATATTGGTTCAAAAAATAGATATTTGAAATTATTTTATAAATCCAAAAGTTTATGCTCGACTTAATCATGTCTGATTTTAAAACTGTGATCCAACCCTACAAGTTGTTGATAATAATGTATTTTGTTCATCTTTGAATTCATTCAAATATGGAAAATCTTTATTGTTGAGGGTGAGTGCAAGTAGTAAAATCTCGCCCGATTATGCAACTTACTTCTCACACCATGGACACAAGTAAAGTTACGATTGGCTCTCTCAAAGTAACGTAACTTCAAACACATACCTAAAATCAGTGTCCTATAGATAGTGCAGATCAAATAAAAATAATTATATAAACCTAGGCTAGGTTAAACATGAAATTAACGTCGTCTTTAGGCTCACTGTTGGCTAGCAGTCTGTCTATCGAAATAAAACAGCGAGCGCTGATAGAGCTCGTCATCAACACTTATCAGCCACATGAGCGCACTGAGCTTTTTCAAAACGTGACTGAATATCGTAGAAGCCAGTTAGAATTGCTTTTCCCAGAGCATCAAAACAAAAGCTACTCTGTATTGTTTGAGGTGATGGACTACCGCGATCTGATTCTGCGCTATCCAAATACACTATCTGCAGAAATTGCTCTTCTAGAACAGGCTGTAGGGCAGTGCTATATGCATTGGCTAGATTTCTGGTGTGAGTGTGAAATTGCTGCGATCAAAGCAAAATCTCCATTAAATCCAAGCTCCATTTCTCATGTCGACCTCCCTATCAATGACAGTGCTTATTACGGTGCGATCATCGAACAGATAGAACATGAGCCACTTTTGGTACAAACACCGAGTCACCCACAAGGAATGCCAATCAGCGATGCCATTGCTTTAAGCAATCTTGAGGTGTTCATCAAGGGTGAAAAATGGTTTGAGATGCTGCCTTTATTACACCTTTCTCAGGCAGGTAAGCATTTTATTCTGCTCAAACACCCAGTCGATGAAGCCTTTCCAACACTGGTTTCCTCTGCGCTGATTCAAGACTGGTCTAAGAATGACACTTGGCTAAGTTACGCACCGCCATTTAGCAATGAGCAATGGCAATACTGTTTGCCCAATTACGGCTACGATGAACTCGCAGGGTTACAACTTTTCACACCGCCTACACTGTCAAAATGTTACTCTCTCCCAGAATTTGACCAACAATTCCAGTTACAATTGTCCGACAAAGATGCCCTGTGTGAGGTGTTGCGTCTGACAGTCAGTGGCAATACCCAACAAAAGCTCTATTTCCTCTACCTTGCTCAAAAAGAGTTGATGAGTGTCTTACACCAAATAGGCTATAAGATTGGCTTCACTATTATCGAGCAACCTTTCATGCTTCAGTTTTATCAAACTATTGAACCCAATGCGTACTTCCACTCAGGGTATTGCGAATTAAATGATGACGGCACAACAATTTATCGTGGGGTCTGGAATTTCGAGATGATGGTAAAAGCATTCAATGACATCGATTTTCGCAGCTACAAAAGCGCAGTGCGTGAGAGCAGAAAGCTAAGCTCACTAGAACAATTGAGTTCTGCGGAAAAAACGATCTCAGCAAAAATGATCTCAGAAAATAAAGCAAGGGCGGTATTAAAACCGAGTCCGGTAAGAAAGGATGAACATGTTTGATTTCGGCCTAGAAGCGATCATCTATGCAAAAGCAATCACGCTGCTTGCAACCGTGGCTGTGGTTGTTATGTGGTTGCTCTATTATTGCTATCGCCTAAAACAAAAGAACGAAGTCATTGCGGGGACACACCATGCCCCGTACATCGCCTATTCGATCTGTATTGTTGCGTGGATCAGCAGCAACGCCTACTTCCATACCGATTTATTGCCAGAACTTGGGGCCTCGGCCGCTGTGTTCGCGGCAAAGTTTGCCAACCTCGCCTCTTTCTTTGCATTTGCCTTTGCCTATTACTTCTCGTGCAAACTCGCAGCCGAACAACGTAATGGTAAGGTTCATGCATGGCAGCAAGCCATTTTTGTCACACTGACTGTCTACTCCTTCTTTATCAATTTAAGTCCGGGGTTAACCGTTGAACATGTCACGATTGCTGGCCCAAGCCAGTTCGTGATCGAGTTTGGCACACACACGCCGTACTTCTTTATCGGGATGATCAGCTTCGTTGTCCTGACGCTATTCAACCTCGTGGCCATGCGCGCCAACAGCAGCAAGCTTACCTTAGCCAAAACCAACTACATGATCGCGGGCATCTTAGTGTTCATGCTGTCTACTGCGACGATCCATCTAGGTATGACCTACTTCTTGCGTGACTTCTCACTCACTTGGCTACCACCAGCCTTGTCGATCAGTGAGATGTTGTTCGTTGGCTATGCTCTACTGACCTCTCGCTTCTATAGCGTGAAATACCTTGCGTATATGAGCCTAAATACGTTGTTGGTGTGTGCAATTTTGGTGATACCTTTTGGCGCGATATTTATCCCACTGACAGACGATAACCAATGGCTCATTGCTATCCCTATCTGCGCGGTTATCGGCATCACTTGGCATTTACTCTACAAACGTGTGAGCGACTACGCCTCCTTCTTTATCTACGGAAACAAGAAAACGCCAGTACAACAGATCCTCGCGCTAGAAGAGGATTTCAAGCTATCAATTGATGATGCAATGCGTCGTTTGGGTAGCCTACTGCAAATTCCAGAAGATAAGCTACGTCTAGTGAATAGCAACTACAACGAAACCTTCTACGAAGATTATCTGTCTACTAACAAGTCCGTTTTAGTGTTCGATGAGTTGTCTCAGGAGCTTGATTACACCGCACCAGCCAAGCGCTCAATCAAAGCCCTGTATGACAAGATGAGCTCCAACGATACCGCTTTGGTGATGCCTCTGTTTGGTCAGGGGAAATCGGTCACGCACTTGTTAGTATCGTCACACAAGAGCAACGATCAGATGTTCTCTAACGAAGAGATCTCTGCCCTGCAAACCTTGTTAACTCGAGTACAAAGCACTATCGAAGCCGATAGACGCATCCGCCAAAGCCGCGCGCTTGCTAATTCTATCGCACACGAAATGCGTAACCCGCTGGCTCAAGTGCAGCTGCATTTTGAGGTGTTAAAACAGCACATTGATAACCAAGCCCCAGCTAAACAAATCCTAAAGGATATTGAGAATGGCCAAGCGGCGATTCAACGCGGGCGACAACTGATTGATATCATCCTGCGCGAAGTCAGTGACAGTACGCCTGAACACGGCCCTGTGACCATGACTTCTATCCACAAAGCCGTGGATCAAGCCGTAAGCCACTATGGTTTTGAGAATGAAAAGATCATTGAACGTATTCGTTTACCACAACACGCTGATTTTGTAGCAAAGCTGAATGAAACCTTATTCAACTTCGTCATTTTCAACCTGATACGCAATGCAATCTATTACTTTGATTCTTATCCAGAAAGCCAAATTGAGATCAGCACCAACACAGGACCTTACGAGAACGTTCTGATATTCCGAGATACTGGCCCAGGCATTGACGAAGCCATTGCACATAAGATCTTTGATGACTTCTTCTCTTACCAAAAAAGCGGTGGTAGCGGCCTAGGGCTTGGCTATTGCCAACGTGTAATGCGTTCATTTGGCGGTCGAGTTGAGTGCCACTCTAAACTTGGGGAGTTTACTGAGTTCCACCTGTACTTCCCGGTGGTGCCCAATGCACCCAAAGCAGACGCACTTCGTACGCCTTACTTCAATGATTGGAAAAGTAATCAAACCACAACTGAAAACAAATCCAATGCAGAAGTTAAGCCAGATAACCAAGCGGAAACGCAAAGTTCAGAGCCAACAAGTACGCTAGCCCCAGAGAACCATTTGGCTCCAACCGTGCTTATCGTCGATGACAAAGAGGTACAACGCACGCTTGTTCAGATGTACCTGAGTCGACTTGGCGTAAATAGCTTACAAGCTAAAAACGGCGAGAATGCTGTCGAACTGTTCAAAACACACAAGGTCGATTTGATCTTAATGGACGTACAAATGCCGATAATGAATGGGTTTGACGCAAGCCAAATCATCAAGGCACGCTCTCCTCAAACGCCAATTATTGCTTTGTCTGGCGAATCAGGACAACACGAGTTAGATATGATCAGCAAGTTGATGGATGGTCGCCTAGAGAAGCCAACCTCTTTGAAGGCACTGCAACACGTGCTCGATAACTGGCTTGAAAAAGACTGGGCGTCGAATGCTCCCAAAGAAACCGAAGATGAAGAATAAATTCAGGAAAACACGAATCGCCATTTTTCCAGTTGATTACTGTCTGCCTCACAACTTTCCTTTAATTATTCATCAAAAAGCCAGCCGAACAAGGCTGGCTCTATCAGAACTAAACGCTCTAATTAATCTAAAAGTGAACGAACATAATCAGCGATTTCTTGGTTTTGGCAATGCTCAAAGAAGCATTGTTGGAAACGTTCGCTGCCAACCGCTGTTTTCACTAGATCTTGGTCGATGGCTCTCAGAGAATCAATAAAGTTATCTTTTACCACCGCCGCTTTCACTTCATTCAAAATTGCTGCATTACGTTGCTGTGGTTCTGCACGCTCTAGTGGATACCCATTACCACGCTCGCCTGTGAACGCTTTTTCAAAGATATAACGAATGTTGAGTTCACCTGCCCAGCCAAAGCCTTTAGCAAAAGCGAGAGCGAGAGCATTACCGTTGTTAATTTGGTTAAACAAGAAAGCATCTGATGGCTCTAGGCAGTAACCACAAACCACCCCCGGATGCAGGTTCAGTGACATCAAAGCACCTTGGCCAGTGCCACATCCTGTCACAACAAAGTCAACAGCCTTTGAGTTAATCAGAATGCTCGCCATAATACCTAGATGAATATACGTTAAGTGGTGATCGTTCTCGTCTGTCATTCCTAGGTTGAAGACATCGTGACCAAAACCACCAGCAACTGACTCTAGTTCAGCTGATACCATAGCATTTTTGCCTGCTTGACTGTTTTCCATCATTAAAGCGATTTTCATTTATCTTCTCCTGCAAGATTGCTGCAAACTCAAAATTTAGAATAAAAAACTAATTAGCGTGCTAACCAACCACCGTCAACAGCAATGGTATAGCCATTAATGTAATCCGATGCTGATGATGCTAAGAACACACAAGGACCTGCGATATCTTGCGGTTTACCCCAACGTTCAGCCGGAATACGCTCAAGAATCGCTTGATTACGCTCAGCATCTTCACGCAGAGCTTGAGTATTGTTCGTTTCCATATAACCGGGGGCTATCGCATTCACGTTGATATTATCGCGCGCCCATTCGTTCGCCATCGCACGTGTCACGCCCATCACAGCACTTTTTGAAGCCGTATAGGAAGGAACTCGAATGCCACCTTGGAATGAGAGCATCGATGCAATGTTAATGATCTTTCCGCCAGTACCTTGAGCCTTAAATTGCTTTGCAACAGCCTGAGACATAAAGAACACCGTCTTGGTGTTCACGTTCATTACGTCATCCCAATCTTGCTCTGAGAACTCAATAGCATCTTGGCGGCGAATAATTCCTGCATTGTTCACGAGAATGTCGACTTGGCCAAACTCAGCCAAAGTGCGCTCTATAACCCCTGGAATGCACGCTTGCTCGAGAAGATCAGCACTCACGTTTAGGAACGAATGACCTGCTGCACTCATTTTCTCAATAGTCTCTTCAGGCTCTGTTCGGTTAACACCGACAACCTTACAACCGGCTTCCGCTAGGCCTAATGCAATACCTTGCCCAAGCCCCGTGTTACAGCCCGTCACTATCGCTACTTTACCTTCCAGACTGAATGACTCTAAGATCATGCTCGCTTCCTCAATTACATTGGATTCATTGCGTATCGTTATTACCAATAATTAAATCATACAATAAGATGTAAATACGAGAGCGACGTTGTAGAAGTTCGATCTTGCACCAAAATCAGTCGAACAAGTGAAACGGCACCACAAACTAAATGAATAGGGGAAAGTGATTTGAAGACGAGAAACCTATAACCCACTATGAACAATGAGTTCGAAGATCACCCAAACCAGATATTTTAGGGATTTGGCAACAATTCCATGATTTAAAAGAGTAAAAGGGTTATACATAATAATGTGTTATCTAAATTACTGAAATTATCATGACGCTCAAAGAGATCCTTAAAATTCCCAATGTCCGCTACTTCTTGATGTTTAGAAGCAGCTACTTTGCGCGTTTTTACTACCCTATATTCACACTACTTTATTTAGATTACGGGTTAACCCTGTCTCAATTCGCGATGCTCAATGTAGTTTGGGCGGCCACCATTGTGCTTGCTGAAGTACCGTCGGGTGCATTCGCCGATACCTTAGGCCGCAAGAAACTGGTGGTGCTGTCTTCGATTGTGATGTTTGTTGAGATCGCAATGATCGCCTTAGTGCCAACCGGAAACCCCGACTTGGTGTTCATAGTCTTTCTGATTAACCGGATTCTCAGTGGCTTAGCGATGGCACTGGCCAGCGGCGCCGACGAGGCATTGGCTTACGACACCTTAAAAGAACAAGGTAATGAAGAGTTGTGGCCGCGAGTGCTGCAAATCCAGCTTCGTGTCGCCTCAACGGTCGGTGTCTTTGTCACGCTGATTGGTGCGGCGATGTACGACGTGAACTTTATGACGAACATCTTTCATTTCCTTGGACTAGCCGAACCAGAAAGCACTAAAGACCTGATGCGTATTCCTGTGTTCGCCACCCTATTTGTAGCGATGATCGCCATCTATGCCGCGATTAATATGCGCGAAGAGAAAAAGCTGATGCCAAGCGACCAAACCAAATTGGCAACCACCATCTCAAGTCTTAAATTGACGATCGATGCGGGTAAATGGGTATTCGCTACGCCTTACGTGCTGTTCATCTTGCTCTACTACAGCCTATTCGAACACACCTCACGCATGTTCCTAACCATGAACAGCCAATACTATCTGGCCATTGATATTCCAATTATCTACTTTGGTTTTATTGGTGCGGGTATCAGCTTGCTTAAGATTATATTGGCAGGACAAAGCCGAAGATTAGCAGAGAGTATGGAGGCTAAAACCTTCATTGTGGTTATGGGATTGGCAAGCATGGCGACTTATTACTGGATCAGTTTAGGTTGGTCGATTTACGGAGTCATTCCGGCACTAGTATTAATCTTTATCATCATGACGATGAACATTTTCATCAGCTACCACCTGAATAAAAAAACCGAATCACACAACAGAGCCACCGTTCTTAGTTTCAAAGGTTTGATGTTTAACCTCGGATACGGTCTGATCGGTATCTTGTACGCTTACTACTATAAGTTGGTGTCTCAGGGCTACACCGAACAAGAAATAGAACAGAACCTTGCCTTCTTGGCCTCACTGTCTTCTTTTTTCTATTACTTCACCTTACTGTTCGTTTTGATCAGCGCGCTGTTCTACTTCAAGAACAGAAAAGAAGCGATTTTCTAAACAATCGATTGATGTCGAGTGACAAGTAAATGAAGCCGTTAAGGTTTACAGCGCAAGTTTTAAAGACCGAATATTCTTCAAAACCGAGCGATTCACGCAACTGACTATTGCTTATTAAAAGAACAAGTCGCTTCTTATATTGGTTTTATTTGTTAATATAATCAGCAAATTACATAACACATGGACGCGTCATGTCTTTTAGTTGGATAGCCTTTACTCTCCTTGCTGCCTTTAGCCAATCTTGGCGCAATGCCTTTCAAAGTAAATTAAGTGGCACCATGAGCGTGGCTGGCGTAACGTTAGCGCGATTTATTTGGGCTAGCCCTATCGCCCTTATTTACCTCTGCGCCCTCTATCAATGGCAGCCCGTATCCGCACCGGATTTTTCGGGTGAGTTTGTTTTCTATATTGTTGCTGCCGCCATCATGCAGATCCTCGCGACCGGCTTAATGGTGATGCTGTTCAAGCTCGAAAACTATGCGATAGGCGCAGGCTTAGCCAAGTGTGAAGCCCCCGTATCTGCTGTGCTATCCGTATTGTTTTTTGGTACTGCTTTGACACTAACAGGTTGGGTCGGCGTACTTATTGGTACTTTAGGCGTGCTAATCATGAGTAGCGCTTCTGGCTGGCGAAGCTTGTCCCCGAAAGTGTTCTTATTAGGTATGGCGTGTAGCACCGCCTTTGCTTTAACGTCTCTTTGGGTACGGGAAGCAAGTTTGAGCATAGGGTTGCCCTTCCCTCATAGCGCTGCTTGGGTGCTGTTCCTCGTCATTTCCCTTCAGACAGTGATTATCTGTACGTATCTCTTTTTCAGAGAACGCGACACGCTGCGCCTGATATTCAAGAAGTCGAAACTAGTCATCATGACAAGCTTAGCGAGTGTTATCGGTTCTCTGGGTTGGTTTAGCGCGATGTCGCTTCAAGCCGTGCCGTACGTAAAGACACTCGGGCAAGTCGAAGTGATCTTCATGGTGTTGATATCCTATTTCTGGTTAGGGCAAAGCATCGCGCGCAAAGACATTCTTGCGCTCATCTTGCTTTCTATCGCAGCAGTATTGGTTATGTGGCAGTGACGAGCTCGTTAATATGACTAGGACAAATTGAAGTCATATTGCGACCGTTTGTTTTCGCTTGATATAACGCTTTGTCGGCTCGGCTAATAAACCCATTCCAACTCTCATGCGGGTGAAGCTGAGCAACACCAAAACTCGATGTCAGAAACATCTCATGTTCTTGTACTGCTGATACCTCTGAAATAGACAATCGTAACTTGCAGGCAATAACCTGAGCTTGTTGGAAATCGACATTAGGCAATAAAATCATTATCTCGTCTCCGCCAAAACGAAACGCACTGGCTTTAGGCGATGTTTTTATCGCACTTTGAACCATTTCAGCAAAAGACTTGATCACGAAGTCACCTACAATGTGTCCGTGTTGGTCATTGATCGACTTAAAATTATCAATATCCATCATAATGGCACTAACAGGTGCAGTTTCCGCCTGCTTCATGATAACTGGAACCATCTCATCTAATGCTCTGCGGTTTCCCAGTACCGTTAGAGGATCGCTGTAGGACAGCTCGTGAATAGAACTAAGCAACCTTGCGTTAATCAGCCAAAGCATTGTAAAGCTCATCGACACAATAAGAACGATGCTCACTAAAAAGGCAAGTTGATGAATGAGAGTGGCCGCCATGAAATCCTGGAGCTCAGCGGAAAATAGTGTCACCACAACTCGAAAAACCATAAACCCGCCATATATCGTAAATGACAAGGCCATCATCCGAATACCTAGAGTCAAGTCATCACGCCGGCCCTTTAATACCGCAAAGGCAGTGCAAAGAGTCACAAAAGCCAGATATAAACTAATGAGGATAATTCGAGCCTTTATGGAAGGCTCATAGAACGTGAAGTAAATAAAACATGGCAAAAGAGCCAACATCATTAGACTACTGAGGTAGGTGCATTTGAGAGAGTATTCTCGAAACAGACATAAGCTATACAAGGCGAGATGAAAACCAAGCGCAATGACCATATTGGCACCAATAACGGTGACCCAATCAGGGAACTCCCCTCTTAGGCTCAACATCAACGGCCCAGTTCCGATAACAAATATTGAAATGGAAAAGATTGAAAGCCCTTTAATGGACTGTTGAGTGAATTGAAATAACAACAAGCCAATACAGTAAATGAAAGAGAACAAAATAATAATAAAATTAAGTGTTCTCATATCCAGCGAAAAACCATCCATGATTTTCTATCTTCCATACGCAACCAAATTTCAACATGGTCAATAATCATGCAAACCACAAAAACATTCACCATGTGAATCTTTTTATTTTATAAAAAAAGGGGGTAGATCACATATGCGGAGATTTTTATCGCATGAGTCCAGGATATGGATAGGCATGTAACACTCGCCCCCATAGAGTTTTATCGCATCACTGAATCTACAGGCTTCTGCACTCGTTACTTGGTTGAATGACGACTGTCTGGCATTATGCGCCCAAGAAATCTCTAGGGCTGTTGACCTTAGTTATTATACAGCAAAGAATGAACGAAGGTAGTCAGTGGTAGAAAACAGCCAACAATTAAGTGACCGTTACGACGAACATGGTTACTTTGTTATCAGAAATTATTTCAATGAAGCTCAAATTGCATCGCTTAGAAAAGTCGTGCTGAAATTTCATGAATCATGGAAAGCAGACAACGAAGAATTCTATAAAGAAGAAGCATTTAACTCGTCTTTAATTACGGGAAGCGAGTATTTGCCTGCCGACGATAGAAGCGTGCTTTTCGACTTCATAAGCTCGAAACAAGTGATGGATGTGGTTGATGCGGTGATTCCGAACAAGCCGGCATTCATGAATACACAGCTGTTCTTCAACCCAGTAAACCCGCAGCAAAAAGACTTCTGGCATCGTGACTGTCAATACGACTACGACATTGATGACCAGATGAAAGTCATCATGGAAACCCAAGTATTGCATCTGCGAGTGCCCCTTTTTGATGAGCCCGGCATGGAACTTATCCCCGGCACGCACAAACGTTGGGATAACGAAGAAGAGTACAATGTTCGCCAAGAAGAAAACGGCAAAGTGAGCAGCGATGACATCTCTGGTGGTAAGCAGATACCGTTAGCCGCAGGTGACTTATTGGTGTTTTCAGCGGATATGATCCACCGAGGCCGATATGGCTTGGATCGTTTGGCTTTGGATATTTTGATCTTCGATTCGGCGGCAGACTATGTCGACTACGTTGATGACGACTGTTTACCGACGCCAGCTATGTTAAGCAATATTAGCGACCCAAGGTTGTTTATGAACACGCTACACTTAAAATCAATGCAGTACTCATAATCCATAAAGGTGCCCAAACTATGACTGACACTAAGCAAAATACCCGAATTAGCCAGTTCCGTTTCGGTCAGCCAAAAG
This sequence comes from Vibrio sp. 10N.286.52.C3, assembly GCF_041468865.1. Classification (NCBI taxonomy): domain Bacteria; kingdom Pseudomonadati; phylum Pseudomonadota; class Gammaproteobacteria; order Vibrionales; family Vibrionaceae; genus Vibrio; species Vibrio sp. 10N.286.52.C3. The sequence goes on from NZ_JBFRJM010000016.1 coordinate 11,674, forward strand.
AATCTCTCAAGTTAGAACATGTCGCTTTAGGGGTACTAGACAAAGATAAAGTTCGCGTACAAATTGAAGCGACTAACATCAACCCTAGTGATCTGTTGTCGATTTATGGTGTGGGCCAATACAAACATAGCCATCAGCCGCCGAGAGTACCGGGATTTGAAGCGGTAGGAAGGATTGTAGAATCCAGCAGTGCTAAGTTTATAGTGAATCAACGAGTGCTTGTGGCAACCAGTGGAACATGGCAGAACTATGTCGATGTATCACCAGATGATCTGTTCCAAATTCCTCAACATTTAGACAATGGCTACGCCTGTCAGTTGTACATTAATGCGCTAACCGCATGGGTGCTAACGACAGAAATAGCCAAGCTGACCCAAGAGGATGTGTTGATCATCAACGCGGGCAGTTCAGCCATCGGTAAGATCTTCTCCCAGTTATCAGCATCACTCGGCTTCAACATCATTGTCGTTACATCACAGCAGACACAATACCCTGCCACTTCCTGTTGGGTGATAGATGCGAACGCTGATCTAGTTTCTCAAATTAAGGCATTAGGCTTGCCTATGCCAACCGTTGCCTTTGATGCGATTGGCGGCTCACCCGGAACCGATCTTGTTCACACCCTTGGCAACAACGGGCGCTTTATCAACTATGGGACGCTGTCGTTGGATTTTTACGAGCCACGCTTCTTTGAGTACGCGAAAAACCAACACATCGATTTCAGCACCTTCTTCTTGCGTTATTGGGAGGAAGCAGAAGGTAAAGATGTTCGCCGTGATAAGTTCACGACCATGCTAGATCACTTCATCACAAACGACATTCAGCTCGACGTTGACCGCTATCTACCATTCGATGAAGTGCAAACCGCGATTGATCTCATTGAATCGAAAACCACACGCCTAGAGGGCAAGATCATCTTACTGCCACAGTAAGTGAGAGTTGGACGATATATATTCAACAGGCAAGACGTTCAACAGCTTACAAGCGTGCTTGTTAATACACCATCGCTTAGGAAGTTTGATTAAAGAAATCGAAGATTGAAAAGATAGCGAAGAGTTGTGGTGCATTTCTCCATAACTTAAGTGGTTACGAGATGGTCATGAATCACATTTATTTGAAACATCAATTAGTTATATCATTAGAAATATGATACTGATCACCCATAAGATAACCTCGATTCTATATGGTAGCGTCATACTTAAAACCACGATGTGAACATACTTATGAAAAGACACATACTATCAAGCGCCATCCTACTCTCTCTAGCCTTTCCCACCTTTGCAGCTGATGGCGATATACACGATGTCACGATACTGGGTACTTCAGATATCCACGGTCATTTTATGGCGTGGGATTACGCGGCAGATAAACTCAACACTCGTGGTAGCTTGAGCCAAATCGCGACCAAGGTTGGTGAGATCCGCAAAGAGCAATCTAACATTATCCTTGTCGATGCTGGCGACACTATCCAAGGCAACTTCGTTGAAACCTTCAAAGACGAGCCCGTTGATCCAATGATGCTTGGCTTTAATCACATGAAATACGATGTGTGGGTTTTAGGTAACCACGAATTCGACTTTGGCCTTAAAACCCTCAACAGAGCCGTTACCCAATTTAAAGGGCAGTCTCTCGGTGGCAACATCAAGAACAAAAACGGAAATCCATTCTTACCGGGTTACACCATTCTTGAACGCGGTGGTATTAAGATCGGCGTGATCGGAATGGATACCCCAATGACGGAGGTCTTTGCGCAAGGTACAAACCGTTTAGAAGGCGTCACTTTCACTAATCCAACCTGGGAAGTGAAGAAAATCGTCAAAGAAATTGATGATAAAGTGGATGCCATCGTATTGGTTGCCCATATGGGGATTGAGAACGAGAATGACATTGCTGACACCGGTGTCACCGACATTGCCAATGCAAACCCAGAGCTTGATGCCATCGTCGCTGGCCACATGCACACTCGCATCGATAAAGCCGTTGTAAATGGCGTTATTATTACTGAACCCGACAGATATGGCCGCGCCCTATCTCGTATCGATCTTCAATTTGAAGAGCGCGATGGCACATTCACTCTCGTCAACAAAGACAGCTTCACCTATAAAATTAAAGGTATCGACTCTGATGAGAATATGGACGAGTTATACCAGCCTTACCACAAACAACTCCGAGAAATGGCGAACAGACCTGTCGCTCAACTTACCGGCGTTGATTTAGTCCCAGAAAACGAAATCCGCGGTATCCCTCAAGTCCATGTTCAAGACACAGGCATCAGTGCGCTATACCAAGAAGCGAGCTTCTTCTATGCACCCAAGGCCAATGTCATCGCACTTCAAATAGACAACGACAATGCAGAGCTTGGTGTTGGCCCAATCAAAGCCAAAGACATCGCGTACAACTACCAATACGCAGGTGGCGAAATCACTGTCTACCAGATGACAGGCAAAGAGTTAAGAACCTACATGGAATGGTCTGCGGGCTACTTCAACTCAGTGCAACCCGGTGATGTGACCTACAGCTTTAACCCTGAACGCAGAGCATCAAAATACTCGACCAATGACTTCTTCGCGGGCGTGACTTATACCATCGACCTTACTCAGCCTGCAGGTACACGCATCACCAACCTCGCGTTTGCTGATGGCACACCGGTTACTGATCAAACAGAAATCCGTATTGGTATGAATAGCTATCGAATGGGTCATCTAACCAAGAAAGGCGGCGTGCTAGAAGGTGAATCATTCCCTGTACTCTTTGATACGGAAGCAGAGTATGGAGAAGAAGCAGGCACGATCCGTAACATGACCATCAAGTATCTTAAAGAAGAAAAGAACGGTCAGTATGAAGGCAAGCCTCAACAACGATGGACACTTTCGGGGTTAGAGAACCGTTACAATGAACAGCGTGAGATAGTGAAGTCATTGATTAATGATGAAACCATATCAATCCCAACCAGTGACGATGGCCGTTACACAAACATCGCTTCTATCAACGCAAAAGAACTGATGTTCAAATCTGACGAAGCCAAACAAGCAGCCATAACCACACGCGAAAAGAAACTGGCGCAGGCGACTGAGCAAGAGAGTAAGCAAATCAAACGCGAAATCACTCTGATCAAAGCGCTCAATTAAGCCCTGACCTCAAACCAATAACGACTTAACGACGCTTAGAGCGTGGTTAGGTCGTTGATTACGGAAAGTTGAGTACGATCCATATTAAGTGACGTTGAAAAATAGAAGTAAAAGCAGACTCTTTGACACACTCATTACTATTGTAAGCAAGTACTTTGCAACTTGAAGGCTACACCGCCTCCCCCCCTTTTAGTAAAACCCAATAAATCAGATAGTTATCCACAGGTAGCCCCATTTCTTTATCTTGCCTTCCATCACATGCATGTTGATAATACGAAGAATCTCTCACATAAGGCGAGAGCTTCTTTATAGGTAATAATATGAATAACCCTGAATTGGTTTTCGCTATCGCTGCTTTGTTAGGTGCCTTAGCAAAATTAATCCTCGCAATAAAGTCCAAGTAACTAGATTTTCTTGGGCCTTACTAACCCTGATTGGCTTCAACCAATCGGGGGCGTTTTCTTTTAAAACGAATTGGAATTGGGACAATTTTTAACATAGATATTTATTATCTATAAACAGCCCCAAAAGCCTCCTAGGTGACTCTAAGCTCCCACTTACACCTGTATTCCATCTCACACTGATCTATTCCCCTCTTTTCGAAGTACAAGTTATTAATAATTCGATATAAATCGCCCTATTGTTTCAAATTGTTGTCTACAGTTTTATAGAGCTTGTCGCTTCGGTAATTGCCACAAGTAACGACACCTTTTGTTGGTAAGTTTTGGTTATAAGGAAAGGAAATGGAAAGCCCAATTGTCACACTCACACATGCCAACAAAAGCTTTGTTGATGGTAAAGACACTCATAGCGTGTTGGAAAATGTCGACTTCGCTTTGGCGACAGGGGCAAGCGTGGCTTTGACAGGGGCGAGTGGCAGCGGAAAAAGTACTCTGCTGAACATCATTGCAGGGTTTGAACCTCTATCCGGTGGCGAACTATCTGGTGGAGAATTGTGGCTTGATGGCGAGAACACATTAAATTGGAAAGATCCTCAGTGGAGCCGATTCCGCCATCAAAAACTAGGCGTTATCTTTCAACAGTTCAACTTGCTAACCCCACTCAACGTAAAACAAAACATCGCCTTCCCGCTCCATTTAAATCAACAAAAATGGAGCGACTGGTGCGATTACTTAGTTGATGCATTGAGCATCAGCGAGTTACTCGAAAGACATGTATCCGCACTCTCTGGCGGTCAGCAACAACGAGTCGCAATAGCGCGCGCGCTAGCCCATAAACCCAAACTATTGCTTGCCGACGAACCCACAGGCAACCTCGACCACAAAGCAGGGTTAGAGGTTATGAAGCTGCTGAGTGAAATCACCACTCAAGGCAACACTGCGGTGCTTTTGGTTACGCACAGCCCAGAATGCGCCAGCTTTATGCAGACAAAATTGGTGTTAGACGATGGTTGTTTAAGGAACGTAGATCTAACCCCAAGAGCAGCAACGTTGTGAGTCATTCAATGAAGCAAACTGGCTTTGCTCAGAACCAGCTCACCCATACCAAACTGACTCTGAATCTATTCGCGGCGCACTATCGTCAATCACCATTGCAAGCCGCAGCGATTCTGATCGGCATTGTGTTAGCGGTCACCTTGTTTGTCGCAGTGCAAGCCATCAACCTCAATGCCAAGCGCAGTTATGCAGAATCGACCGAGCAACTTAGCGCTCAAGCGCAGAACCTTATCATTCCACCAGCAGGGCAAAACTATTTGCCGGAATCGCTCTACTTCAGCTTAAGACAAAGTGGATTAAGCGCAGCGCTACCTGTTATTGAAGGGCGAGTAAGAGACGAGCAAGGTCGACGTTGGTCAGTTCAAGGCAGTGAGTTGATCGCCGCCCTCACTTCAAGATCTCGTCACGCTCGCATCGACGAACAAAGCAACACTCAAACCAAAGAACCAAACATTTCCCTGTTCGACAATGCCTTACCTTTGCCGCAACTCTTAGCGGGTGAACCCATTGTGATGATGAGCCAGTCGCAACACCAGAACTTGGGAGGAGTAGACACACTCACTTTGGATGAAGTGCTCACTCAAGTGGTAGTGCTACCAGATGAATGGCAGCTAGGTAGCCGAATGTTGATGGATATTGGGTTCGCTCAGCAACTGCTTAACAAACAAGGGCAACTGAGCTACATCGCTATTTTTGACACTAAGAGCGACACTAACAGCAATGCTCAGGATAAATGGCAAAGCCTTATTGGCGAGCAAGGGCAATGGATATCCAACAACCAAAGCACGGATCTCGGTTCAATTACCGATAGCTTTCACCTTAACCTCACCGCCATGAGTTTGTTGGCGTTTTTGGTTGGCCTGTTCATCGCTTACAACGGTGTGAAGTACAGTTTGCTGAAACGTAATCGGCTATTGGTGCAAATTCAACAAGCCGGCATTGCGCCAAGCATCGTGTTTTCAGCTCTGTTAGTCGAGCTGACTCTTTTAGTCACACTAGGCGCGTCGCTTGGTTTCATTCTCGGCATCCAACTCAGCCATTGGCTGCATCCAACCGTCGCGATAACACTTGAGCAACTTTATGGTGCAACACTGCTTCCCGGTACATGGCAGTGGCAATGGTTAATGCAGGCACTGCTACTCACACTGGCCGCAACGCTTGTCGCTTGTTGGCAACACTTTAAACAGCGGGTGCGACAACCCCTCTCTTCCCATGGCGGTTTCTATCAAGCGCCGGAAACGTCTAACGAAAATCAGCTGTTTGTTATCGGGTCAGTATTAACTATTCTCGCGTTAGCAGGTTTATGGATGAGCGAACATCATCGCTTCACCATGGCATGGCTCGGTGTGTTAGTGGTATCGATTCCTTTGTACCTGCCCAAAACGCTAAGCGTGCTAGCGAACTGGAGCGAAAAACGCACCCAATCGGGGTTAATACAATATCTGTTTGCTGAGCTACGTGAACTTATTTCCCCTCTCTCCCTTGCCATGATGGCGTTGCTTCTCGCTGTCACCGCCAATATCGGAATGAATACCTTAGTCGGCAGCTTTGAATCCACGTTAAAGCAATGGCTTGAACAGCGCTTACATGCCGATATTTACGTTAGCCCTGCCCAAGGTGAAATCGCGAATGTGGAACGTGCGTTAGAGCAGTTTGAAAATGTTGAAACCGTTTATAAGCAATATTATGTCGATGATAACTTGCAGGGCTTACCTACTTTGCTCGGCACCAAAGACAAAGACAAAGACACACTTGAGCAAACCATGGTATTTCAATCCCACCTTGATGATTTCTGGACGCGCTTTTACCAAGGTGAATTCGTGGCGATCAGCGAACCTACGGCAGTGAAGCTCGGCTTGCCGCTTGGAAGCCGACTCAAGCTCGACGCGATCCAAGACAAAGCGCTCATCGTCGGGGCGATTTTCCACGATTACGGCTCACCGAATGGCGAAGTGTTACTTGCACCTAATTTGTGGATCGAAAGCGGATTTACTGACTTACCCACCAGCTTGGGAATCAAAGTCTCTGGCGACCCACAAGTGGTATATGAACAGCTACGCCAACAACTCAATCTGCACCCTAGTCAGCTTTACGGTCAAGCACAGATCAAATCGATCGCGTTGGATATATTCTCACAAACTTTTGCCATCACGCGGGCGCTTAATGGCGTCACATTAATGGTGGCGGTGATTGGGTTGTTCTGCGCCTGTTTCATGTTGCTCGATGCACGTAAAGCCGCCATTGCAAGGCTGTATGCACTCGGTGTTAGTCAGAAAAAATTGATGGCAATGGTGGTCGGGCAAATCGTTGTTCTGGTCGCCTTCACTCTGGTTATCGCTTTACCACTCGGCGCTATGGTCGGTTATGTGTTGACGGACATCGTTACCCTACGCGCCTTTGGTTGGAGCTTAAATTACGTATGGAATTGGAGTGATGCACTCAGCATCGCAACCATCACCATTTTAGTGGCAGTGATTGCGACCTTGATTCCACTGTGGCGTTTGGTCAGCAAACCCGTGGTATCCAGTTTACAGAGTGAGGTGTTGTGATGAATCGAACAATGAGAGTTTTCGTTCTCACACTTGGCATCTTGCTCCTTTTAGGGTGCGATGAATCCACTCAACCATCAGCTCAAAATATGGGCTCAATACTTGGCACTGGAAAACAAACCGACGATGAAACACAAAAAGAGACTGATCAATTCACACCGGTAGTTAAAGGTATCGACATCGCCTTCCCTGCCGACCATCAAGCGCACCCTGATTTTCGTCATGAATGGTGGTATTTAACCGCAAACTTGATTGATGAAAAAGGCAATACGTTAGGCGTGCAATGGACACAGTTTCGCTTTGCGGCTGCACCACAGGAACGTAGCAATAGAACCAAGGAAACTACTTGGCAAAGTCAGCAGATCTACATGGCACACAGCGCTGTCACCACTAAAGACAAACACTACGCCGATGAAAAGTGGTCACGTAACCAAGCAGAACTTGCAGGAGTAAGCGCTTCACCATTTCGTGTCTATCTTGATGACTGGCAATGGACGTCGACGACCGATGACCTGTTCCCAGCTACATTGGTCGCTAACTCGGGTCAATTTGGATATTCGCTTAAGTTAACCAACAACGCGCCATATCAAAAGCAAGGCGAACAAGGCTACAGCACTAAAAGTAGCGATGGCAAAGTGTCTTCCTATTACTACAGCCAACCATTCATCAATGTATCGGGCGAGGTAACTATTGATGGCGTCACCCATCAAGTTTCCGGCAAAGGTTGGATAGACAGAGAATGGAGCTCGCAGTTTTTACTCGACTCGCAACAAGGTTGGGATTGGTTTGCGCTAAGGCTGAGTGATGAAACCAGCTTGGTGGTATTTCAACTTCGAAACTCAACTACAGGCAAAGCCAGCTATTCTCATGCGAGGTTGATGAATCAAGATGGCTCCGGCATCGCGATTAAGCAGCAAGACATCAGCTTAACCGCCATCAAGCAAACTAAAATCGACGGGCGTGACTACCCAACAGAGTGGCAAGTTTCGATTCCAAGCCAGCAAATAGAACTGACCGTCTCGGCACTCAATCCAAATGCCAAAATGCCGCTGTCGGTTCCTTATTGGGAAGGGCCAATTGAAATCAAAGGTTCTCATTCCGGATCTGGCTATATGGAATTGACTGGGTATTAAGTCCTGTATTAATAAAGGTGAAATCTGATGACAAATACATCCGTTCTGTTAGGAACAACAACGAACTACAACAAACGGTTCTTATACTGCTCTGGCGTTTGGTTCGCGTAACGTTTGAACATGGTGATAAATGGGCTTGCTTGGTTATAACCCAATGTAAGAGCGACCTCTTTAACCGATTGGCCGTTTCTCAACAAGTCCATTGAGTATAGGTAGCGCACTCGCAGTCGCCACTCGGTAAAGCTCATTCCAAGCTCGGTCTGGCAGTGGCGAGAAAGGGTTCTTTCCGTGGTGTGGACACGTTCAGCCCAATCTTTCAGCGTCACTTCATCGGTTGGGTTCTCTTCAACAGAAGCCAATATAGGCGCTAGATACTTATTATCGGTTGAAGGCAAGAAGTGGTGTTCAACCTCACGCTGCGCAAGTTGGTCAAGCAGTACCTGAACGAGCCTTTGGTCTTGCTCGGTTTCCGCAACATTGATCCCACGATCGCGAAAATCATCGATAATAGAAGACACAATCGGCGTGATCTTTATAAGGCTGGTTTTATCTGGCAGGTGTTGCGTGAGTTCTGGGGCGATATTTAGTGAACAGTAGTCCAAAGGCTTACGGTTATAACTGCAATGCATCACCCCGGCCGGTACCCAAATCGCTAGATGTGGTGGCGCTAGAAATCGAGTGCTTTCCGCTTCCATCTCTAATATACCACCACTGATCAATTGAACCTGTCCCCATGAGTGGCTATGAACTCGGGTTTCAGTGTTCGAAAGAAACGCTTCAAAATTCATAAATACGTTGGATGGTGCCTTATCAATTAATAAGGATGGATGAAGGTTTCTGGAGTGTTTTTTCAAACTTGTCTTCCTATCGCGCTTAATGTCTTTCTAAAGATACTTGTAAGTATAACGACCTGTCAAACTAGCCGCACCAACTCATTCGCCACGGAATTCACATGCATTACCTATTACCATTTTTTACAGTCTGTATCTGGGGCGCCAATGCAATCGTCAACAAGCTTGCTGCAAGCACCATAGAACCTAGCGCAATGAGTTTTTACCGCTGGTTTTTTGCGATGTTAATCCTCACGCCTTTCTGTATTCGCCCAGTGATGAAGCAGTGGGCTGTCATTAAGCCAAACTTATCTAAATTAGCGTTCCTCGGCTTTTTGGGCATGGTGTTGAACCAATCTCTAGGTTACTACGCAGGCTTAACCACAACCGCCTCTAACATGGCATTAATCACTTCTTTGGTTCCATTGGTCAGTGTATTTTTAAGCGTCCCTTTGCTGCACAAGTCGATTTCTAGTTTGAGTATTGTTGGCGGTGTGTTGTCACTATCAGGCTTAGCCCTGATGTTAGGCAAAGGCGATCCGTTATTCTTCATGCATCAAGAATTGACTCAAGGCGATGGCTATATGCTAATTGCAGCCTTTGTTTATGCTTCTTACTGTGTACTACTGAAACGCTGGAAAATGCCAATCAGTAGCTGGGTGGTGATATACATTCAGGGTCTGTTTGCTGTCGCGATGCTTACGCCACTTTGGCTTACCAGCGAACAACTTTTACCACCGCAACAAGCGCTCCCATTGATAGCTTACGCAGCGGTTGCCGCTTCGATTTTAGCGCCTTGGATGTGGGTGAAAGCGATTGACACCATTGGTGCTGACTCAAGCGCGATGTTCATGAACTTGCTTCCGGTTGTAGCGATCGTATTAGCCGCGACATGGCTTGGCGAAGAGATTAACCAGTTCCACATCATTGGTGGTGTGATGGTGATTTCAGGTGTCATCCTTGCTCAAATCAGAAGAAAACCAAGGCTTGAGGCTCCTCTCCCTCAACAAAGCTAAACGCATTACCCAACGCTCACATTAGGGTAAAAATTCAAACTCACGTTTCACACAGCAAATGAGAGTGGCTACTGTAATCCATACTATGATGAGCCCTTACAGCAAGCGAGTAAAACGGAAGATTAGTCTAAACGCTTTACTTTATATCAGCACGATGAGTCGTTACTCAACTATTCTTCAGCAGTTATACCTTTATATCATTACAATCACACACGATTAGTGCGAAATACACTAAAAGGCTTCCCAAACAATAATCCGAAAGGAAATATCTACGCGAAGGATCTATACTTTTTAAAACAGTAAAAGTGAGCTGATAAGAAAACAATAATCACTACCACTTTAGTGGTATCTGAGATACAGCCACTTTAACTAAACCAAATCAACAGCGGTTGGTTGGCTAACACAAAAAAGTACCGACATGAGTACCACACGGCTTAGAAACACCTAGCATTACGCTAGGTGTTTTTTTTGCAATCGACCTATCTAGTGACTTAATCAGTATTTCTATTCTCTTGCTTGATATCACTTCATCCATGTTTGCCATTCGCCTGATACGCCTTTAAGCACCAATATTCATCAACTGATCATCTGTTTGAAAAAAATAGTCTTAACCATGAGATTATCCGCTTTAACTTATGTCATCTTAAGTATATTGTTACTAGCAAGTAACAAGCATGTTACGCAGCAAAATAATAATGAAGGAAGATAGATGAGCAGTAGCAATAGCCGACAAGATGGTAAACGAGACGTTACTCTGCGTTTTTTAGCTGAACCCGGGGATGTGAACTTTGGTGGTAAAGTTCATGGTGGTGCAGCAATGAAGTGGATCGATTTAGCAGCCTACGCTTGTTCCGCAGGTTGGAGCGGTAAATACTGTATAACAGCCTATGCAGGCGGAATTCGATTCGTTGCCCCAATTCATGTAGGCAACCTTGTGGAAGTAAGTGCAAAGGTCATTTACACAGGTTCATCTTCAATGCATATCGCTATCGACGTGCAAGCAAGCGACCCTAAAGAGCTCAATAACCGCCTAACAACTCACTGTATCGTTATTATGGTCGCTGTTGATGAGAATGGTAACCCGACTAAAGTACCAGAGTGGATACCAGAGACGCCAGAAGACATCGAATTACGAGATTCGGCTATTCGCCTAATGAACATGCGAAAACAGATTGGTGAAGAGATGGAAGCTCACGTGAAGTACCTGAAATAAGGTCCACCAGCAGCCCTCCCCCTACAAAACCTTATTACAATGCCAAGCGCCTGCTTGGCATTGATCTATTTGATACCTTCGTGCTCTACACAGCCAAACCTGCTGCACACCCAATACAGACGACAAGAGCGTGATACCCAGCCAAAGGTTGAAATGAATCGGCACTTGTTCACCGATTTATTTTGACTGTAATAAAGTCGTCATTTTGCTCTGATTAAATACCGCCAATCATAATAGATGCATTTGAATTTCTTGGAGCCACTCTTGAGCGTCATACGCCCCACTCTTAGCGAGTCTACACTGAACAATTTAAAGGCTGTTGAGTACCAATGGGTTAGAACTTTGTACGTCGAAGGCTACGACAGCAATGAAATCAACCACTATATCCAAACGTGTTTCGGCGGAGATCCAACATTTGCCGATCTATTTCGTCGCGTGGCACTCGATCAAGAAAGCATCTATGTGTTATTGCAACACTTAGGCTGTGCTCCCTCGAGCAAAGAGTTCTGACTTCTAAGTCCCACCAAAAACCAGAAGCATAAATATGCCCATCTCCATAACCCTCATGAATGTCACTTGAATATTCTGTAACTACCTCTCGCTTACCCATACATTTTCAGTGCAATTTCAGGTTTTGTTGCATACAAATCATTGAAGTATCACGCATTGGAATATTCACAACATATCAATAGTACAACAGCCACTTATACTGAGTGTCTGATTTGTGAGACTAGTTCATTTCTACAAGTAACCAAAATGAAGTGGTCGGTATTTAGGAGAGAAGTAACTCGAAACTTTGGGTTTTAAAGTAGATATGAGCGCGATAGTTAACGAGTAACGCTGACACAAAAAACAAAAAGTAGCAGGCATAAAAAAACCCAAGTAAATACCTGGGTTAGAGTTACAAAAACCACTAATCATTAATAGCGTAAGGAACCTGATTAGTAGCCAGCTATGCGTAACCTGAGGGTTATTTTTATTACTGATCGGCGGCCAAACCAAATGATGTAATAAAAATGCCAATATAGAGCGACCTAACGGTCGCTCTTTTTCTTTCTTATAGAGTACAGCTTATCCTTTTACACCACCTGCCGTCAAACCACCAACTAACCAACGTTGAGCAAGTAAGAACACGATAGTAATCGGAAGTGCTGATAGTACAGCCGCTGCCGCAAAGTCACCCCATAGGTAGTTCTGAGGGTATAGGTACTGCTGCATACCTACTGCTAGCGTGTAAGAGTTCACATCTGTAAGTAGGATAGACGCTACTGGCACCTCACCCACTGTCGCGATGAAAGATAAGATAAACACAACCGCTAGGATTGGCACAGACAGCGGTAGTAGAACCAGTCTGAATGCTTGCCAAGGCGTTGCACCATCAAGGGCTGCTGCCTCTTCCAGAGAGTTATCAATCGTCTCAAAGTAACCCTTAATCGTCCATACGTGCAGTGCAATACCACCTAGGTAAGAGAAGATTAGACCACCGTGTGTGTTCAAGCCTAAGAACGGAATGTATTGACCAAGTTTGTCAAACAGCGCGTAGATTGCTACTAGAGCCAATACTGCTGGGAACATTTGGAAAATCATCATCGCTTTCAGGATTGTGTTCTTACCTTTAAAGCGCATACGAGCAAACGCGTAAGCCGATGTCGTAGACAGTGTCACAATCAGAATCGATGTGATACCTGCAACCTTCACTGAGTTCCATAACCAAGTTAGCACAGGGAACGGAGGTGACGTTACCGAGCCATCTGCGTTCGTTACTGACATACCCAATGCTAACTTCCAGTGTTCCAATGATGGGTTATCTGGAATCAAACTACCGGTTGCGAAGTTACCTTCACGGAACGAGATCGCGATGATCATCAGTAGTGGGAAGATAATCATTGCCAAGAAGCACCACAACACTGCATGCGTTGCCCACACTCGGTATTTAAGGCCTTTACCTTGTACCATAGCCATTGTCGTGCTCCTTAATCTTGAGACAGTTTAGTGAAACGAAGGTTTAGTAACGCTAGTGCACCAACCAATAGGAAGATAAGCGTTGCGATAGCACTTGCTAGACCGAAGTCTTGACCGCCGCCGCCTTCGAATGCAATTCGGTACGTGTAGCTTACAAGCAAGTCTGTGTAACCCGCTGGCTCAGAAGTACCAATCATGTTCGGGCCACCGTTCGTCAATAGTTGAATCATTACGAAGTTGTTGAAGTTAAAGGCAAACGCTGCAATCAATAGCGGTGTAAGCGGTTTAATCATCAATGGGAACGTAATGCGCTTGAAGTTATCAAGGAAGTTCGCACCATCGATTGCTGACGCTTCGTATAAATCATCAGGAATCGCTTTAAGCAGACCCATACATAGAATCATCATGTAAGGGAAACCTAGCCATGTGTTAACCATCAACACCATGGTTTTCGCTAAGATAGGGTCTGAGAACCAGTTCGGGCTTAAGCCGAAGATATTCTCGAGCACCATGTTGATCTCACCAAAGCTTTGGTTGAATAGACCCTTAAAGATAAGAATCGAGATAAACGCGGGTACGGCGTAAGGCAGAATCAGTAGAACACGATAAATAGAACGACCTTTCAACTCTTCCCATTGCACGATGTTAGCCAATACAAGGCCGATAACTAGCGTGAACGCTACGGTACATACCGAGAAGATAACCGTCCAAATAAAGATGCTGATAAACGGTTCTTTAATGCCGTCATCTTTCCATACACGCTCAAAGTTATGCGTACCAATGCTAACCACGAAACCTGGAGAGATGGTATTACCCGTAAACTCACCATTTGCATCAACAGGCTGGTAGAAACCCACATCCATATTTGGCTTGAGAACTTCACCCGTTTCATTGTTGATTAACGTTTCTTCATCGTCTTGTAGCGTGTAAAGCGGAGCAACAGAAGCAAACTTACGTAAGCCACTCATGCGGATGTCACCACCGTCAGGTAGATTGAAATCAACACCACTGATTGCTGCTCGGTTTTGAATGATCGCTTTGATCTTCTCTTTTTCACCTTGCGCAGACTCAATAACAGATAGGTCCATCTCTGTTTCTGTCATATTGTCTAGAGAAAATACGTCAGTCGCTAACAGTTGATCGCCATCTTTTACAACGATCTGGTGACCGTCATCTGTCTTGTACAAAGTAAATGGGTAGCTCTCACCGCTTTGGAAAGAACGGTCTAAAAGAACGGTTTGAGTACGCTCTAGAGAAAGTTGGTTTTTCGCGCTGTAGTTAGTAAACGCAAGCCCTACGGTGTATGCCAATGGGAAAAGAATGAACAAGATCATTCCGGCAATACCTGGGTAAATATAACGGTGGGCGTAAGTTTTTTTACTACCAAAAATGTAAAGTGCCAAAGCCGTTAAGATCACTGTAAGCAGCGCAAAAGCGAGCTCACCGCGAGAATACATTAGAATTGTAGCGTAGCCGTTTATTAAGCCAACGCTACCAAGCAACCCCCATTTAATGAAGACGCTTTTACTGCCTGGAAGGCTTGATGGTGCTGGGATAGCATCTGTACCTTGAACTGACTGCATAGAGGAACCTGCTAGCGATATAGATAAAAAATAGAAAAGTAAGGAGAGGTTACCCTCTCCTTAAAAGGTAGTGCCTGGGTGTTACTTAACCATACGACCTTCAGCAGCTTTTAGTGCTTGGTCTACTGATTGACGGCCGTCAACTACGTTGCCGATCGCTTCTTCCATGCTGTACCAGAATGTTGTGAACTGAGGGATGTTAGGCATGATTTCACCGTTCATCGCGTTGTCCATTGTTGCTGCAATACGAGTATCGCTGTCTAGTTGACGTTGGAAAGAGTTAAGAGCAACAGCGCCTAGTGGCTTGTCGTCGTTCAGGCTCTTCATACCTTCATCTGTTAGTAGGTAGTTTTCCATGAACTCAACAGCTAGATCGCGGTTTGGAGACGCAGTGCTGATACCACCCGCCCATACACCAACGAAAGGTTTAGACGCTTTACCGTTGAACTTAGGTAGTGTTGTTACGCCGTAATCTACGCCAGCTTTCTTGATGTTTTCCCAACCCCAAGGGCCGTTGATTGTCATTGCAACGTTACCTGCAACGAATTCAGACTCAGCTACTGAGTAATCCATGTCTGCAGAGATAACTTTGTCTTGTACCATCTTCTCGATGAAACCTAGAGACTTCT
Source organism: Vibrio sp. 10N.286.52.C3 (assembly GCF_041468865.1). Taxonomy (NCBI): domain Bacteria; kingdom Pseudomonadati; phylum Pseudomonadota; class Gammaproteobacteria; order Vibrionales; family Vibrionaceae; genus Vibrio; species Vibrio sp. 10N.286.52.C3. The sequence continues at coordinate 27,174 of NZ_JBFRJM010000016.1, forward strand.
GAACACCTTCAGTCGCTACGCCCGCATCTTTAATGTCGTAACCTTCTGCAGTCTGTTTGAATGCGTAGCCGCCGTCAGCTGCAAGTAGAGGCCATGTGAAGTAAGCGCCGCCACGTAAAGGCCACATGATCGCTTTCTTGCCGTCTTTCTGAAGTTCAGCGTTAAGTGCTGGGATTTCTTCCCAAGACTTAGGTGGGTTAGGAACAAGTGCTTTGTTGTAAATTAGGGAAACTGACTCAACAGCAACAGGGTATGCGATTGTTTTACCCTCGTATGAAACAGCGTCCCATGCGAAGTCTACGATACCTTCTTTAGTCTCTTTAGAAGGTTTGATATCAACAAGAAGTCCCGCTTCTGCATAGCCGCCAAAACGGTCATGTGCGTAGAAGATCATGTCTGGGCCATCGCCAGCTGCTGCTACTTGAGGGAATTTTTCTTCTAGCTTGTCAGGGAAAGCGACGGTTACTTTAACACCAGTATCTTCTTCGAAGCGTTTACCTACTTCAGCCATGCCTTCATAAGCTTTGTCACCACCTACCCAGATTGTTAGTTGTCCTTCTTCGATAGCAGCATTTGCACCAAAAGAACCCAGAGCAACTATTGTACCTAGAGCTACAGCGCTTAGAGCGTTTTTCATGTGAATATCCTTTTTATATTTATACGTAGGGCACATCTACCAAGACGAGCCAGTTTTCGGAGGTTATGATCTGAGAAAACAGACCCTAGCTCATCATCCTAGCCACTACGCCCTAGCTATTATGGCTTAAATTCGTGATCACCATCCGGTCAGATTAGAGACTGCAATCACAAAACGCATACTCATCGTGATCAACATCACCGTTACGCGGTGGATTTATTTGAACTGGATCGCCAATTATTAATAACCCCATTTATCTACTCCTCCCCTCCTACTCCCCCTAGTTAATTTTCCATTAGGAGGATGTACCCTTACGCCAATTCACCGAAACTGCATTCATCCAAGAGTGGATAGTAAGAACCCTTTACCGGCAAAAGTGTTATGCGTTGACGCATTATTCATTTAGTTGGCTTCACTGCCCGCTGGTGTCTTATATTAGCATCGAGCTAAATCTGTGATTGAATCACGGGGGAGGTTTAGCTGGATGTGGGGGAAATGGGCATCAGTTTGGCTATGACGGGTGGGCTTGGTTAAAGAAGCCAAGTCTCACCCACTTTTTTCTTACTCACTCAATACTTACCAATTCCTACAGTTACTGCTGACCCAAAAATTTCTTATAATGATAAGCAGTAAAACTTAAAATTTGATCGATCGAGGACAAGCTAGATGGCGAGTGTCACGTTAAAAAACGTTTATAAATCATATGGTGATGTACAGATTTCTAAGGACGTAACCTTAGACATCAACGAAGGTGAATTCGTAGTATTCGTTGGACCATCAGGTTGTGGTAAATCGACGCTATTACGTTGTATCGCAGGTCTAGAAGACATTACGTCTGGTGATTTGTACATTGGCGACCAACGCATGAATGACGTTGAACCGTCAAAGCGTGGCGTAGGTATGGTATTCCAGTCTTATGCGCTTTACCCTCACCTTAACCTATACGACAACATGTCTTTCGGTCTTAAGCTAGCAAACGCAAATAAAGCTGAGATCGACAAACGCGTTGAACATGCTGCAGAAATCCTTCAGCTTGGTCACCTTCTTGAGCGCCAACCTAAAGCGCTTTCTGGTGGTCAACGTCAACGTGTTGCGATTGGTCGTACTCTGGTTTCTCAACCAAACGTATTCCTACTTGATGAGCCTTTATCAAACCTAGATGCCGCGCTACGTGTTCAAATGCGTTCGCAAATCACCAAGCTACAGCGTCAACTGGGTTGTACCATGATCTACGTTACCCACGACCAAGTGGAAGCGATGACAATGGCGGATAAGATCGTTGTTCTGGATGGTGGCTATGTATCTCAAGTCGGTAAGCCGCTTGACCTTTACCACTACCCTCAAAACCGTTTCGTTGCTGGCTTTATTGGCTCACCGAAGATGAACTTCATGTCGGTACACATTGAACAAGCTGAAGCAGAACGCGTACAAGTTCAACTTTCTAACGGTATGACTTTCTGGATCCCTGTTGATGGTACGACTGTCAATGCTGGCGATCGTATGTCTCTGGGTATTCGCCCTGAACACTTGATGTCTGCTGAATCAGGTGACGCGACGATTGAAGCTGACGTGATGATGGTAGAGAAGCTAGGTAACGAAACTCAGGTTTACCTAAACCTTGAAAGTGCCGATGCTGATGTTATCTATCGCCAGCCTGACACGTTGAAAATCGAATCAGGTGACAAGTTGGCGATTGGTATTCCAGCGCACCGTTGTCACCTGTTCCACAGCGATGGCCGCGCATGTCGTCGTTTGTACAAAGAATACGGCACAGACTAATCGCTTAGCCTTTTAGGATATAACTTGCCCATATCGAATCCCTCTTACTCAGTAAGGGGGATTTTTTTATGTGCTGGATATTTTTATGTGTTGGATACGAGTTTCACTTACATTGAATAGTTCATGAGTCAGCCACTCGGTCTTTCGCTAGCGGCAATAAAAAAGGTCTAGCAAGCGCTAGACCTTTATCTGTTAGTTAGGCTATGAACCCAACCGCTAATATCACTTCTTTCAGACATGAAACCTGTCTAAATCAACTTAGTGAATTGGCGTATCATTCTGTTTGTTGAACTGGCCAAAATGCTTCTCTAACACTTCAGGAGTCAGTTTGCCTTCCGCCTCTAGTCGCTTGAACTCAGCAACAATTGCTTTTTGCTCTTCAAGTGATGGCAGTTTCACCTCAGGCTCATCGCCCATCTCTTGAGTCATCTGCTCTAGTTCTTTTTCAAAATCGCTCATGATACTTACCTAAATATTAAACCTAACGAGATTTTACTCATTTACGCCCTATGATGCTAGGGTGATTAAAAGCAAAGCCCGAAACCAGATCAAGCTAAAGGCAGTTAGAGGCAAATTAGCGCACTAATAAAAAGAGCCGGATTCACGATGAAATGAATCCAGCTCTTCGTCTATATCCCTTTCTAAGCCATGTTACAGCTTGAAAGAATTAAAGCTTAAATAAACCAACCATCTTATCTAGACGAGACGATAGATCACGAAGCTCTTGGCTCGCTTCAGCAAGTTGCTCAGCCGTGCTCGTTGTCACTTCGTTGATTGCGTTAATCTCTTCAATGTTCTGGTTGATGGTGTGAACTACGGTTGATTGCTCTTCCGTTGCCGTTGCCACTTGAGTGTTACGGTCTGTGATATCAACGATACGGTCTGAAATGCCACTCAGCACGTCTACCGCTTCATCCGAAGCCGATACACCTTCAAGGGTAATCACCTTACCTGCACTCATTGCCGTTACCGCATCTTTAGCATCGCTTTGCAGTTGGTTGATCATCTTCTGAATCTCTTCCGTTGAATCTGCAGTACGGCTTGCTAGGTTACGTACTTCATCTGCTACGACAGCAAAACCGCGACCTTGCTCACCGGCACGTGCGGCTTCAATCGCAGCGTTCAGTGCAAGTAAGTTAGTTTGCTCTGAAATATCACGGATAACACCCAGAATAGAGCCGATGTCTTGAGTTGTAGAAGCCAGTTGCTCTACTACCTGACCTGTGCTTTCAATATCTTGCGCCAAACGACTGATCGCGTCTTTTGCTTTGTTCACCACAGAGCGGCCTACTTCCGTATTGCCTGAAGCTTGAGTTGCCGTTTCTGCTGCGGTTGCCGCGTTCGATGCAATCTCGCTGATGGTCATACCCATTTGGTTAATGGCAGCCACCACTTGAAGCGTTTGGTCGCGCTGTTCTTGGCTGTTGTCGTGGGTGATGTGGGCTTTGTTAGAAACACTCTCTGCCGCCACTTGAAGCGCTTGGCTTGTCGAACACACCTCTTTCATCGACTCGTGAATCTTTTCAATGAATCCGTTGAAGCCTTTTGAAAGCTGTGCAATTTCATCGTTGCCTTTCACTTCGATACGCTGTGCAAGGTCACCGTCGCCTTCACCTAAGTCGCCGAAACGCTTAGCCAAAAGCTTGATCGGTTGAGTAATGCTGTTCGCCAGAACTACGCCCATTAGGATAAAGACTAACGCCACAACCGCAGTCATGATCAGCATCTTCTGCGCAGTCGCATCTAACTCTGCAAACACTTCACCAGTCGGAACGACACCAATAACAAACCAGTCCATTGAAGACACATACAAGCTCGCCACGAACAGCTCTTGGCCTTGGCTTTCAGTGGTAATCAGGTTAAAACCCGACTTGTTCAGTAGTTGGCTTGCTTGAGGACCGTAAAGTTGTTGAAGTGAAGAGTCACTGCGAGAACGCTCGCGATGAATTTGAACATCACCTTGGCTATCGGTTAAGAAGACAAAACCGGTATTTTCAATCTTGAAACCGTTCAGCAGGTTAACCATGTCATCCATCGACTTTGATAGACCAGACATAGCCAAACCAGAAGGCTGTTGGTAGTTAGCAAACATCTTCACTTCGCCATTGGCTTCTTGGAACATGCTCACCATGGTCGGCTGTCCAGATTGCGTAAAGCCAAAGAACCAACCATCTTGCTGTTGGTTTAACTGACGTAGGAAGCCATTTTGGTTCCAGTAGTAAGCAGTTTGACGGTTCGCCACTGAGGCATCGTTCAACTGATACTGGTTACGAACATTGTTCAGCTGTTTAACCAGTTTATTTTCTAGTGCGGGATCGCGATCGGTCGATTCGATAGCATCAGAAATAAATTCATTTGAAGCAATTTGCTCCGCCGCTAGTAATAGCTGAGAGACTTCTCGGTCAATTTCACCATTGATTCGCTCTAGCATTCCTGGAAGTTCAATATCGATCAATCGATGACTTAATACATCTCTTGCTTGTTGTTGTGCCATTGCGCCGACAATCACTGTCGATGCAAGAACCGCAAAGGTAATTCCAAGTACAACTTTTTGCTTGATACTCAGAGAGTTAGTTTTAAACATATTTGGACCTTTAAAAAGAATCGCTCGTTATTGGTATACCCTGAACAGGACTTTTTTAGTGCACTCCAACAAGCAATGCACAATCTGAGTGATGTATCGGCCACAACCAATAAAACTAGAGACTTTCTTCTCAAAAAACTGCAAATATGATGTAACAATTAGAAATATTCACCTTGAGCATGAATTAACTAAGCAAATACCGCATTGTCGAGAGTCAATTTTAGTTCTCACCCCCTGAGACCCAACCGAACTCAAACCACTCCCCACCGCCGAGCTTTTGTATATAAAAACCAATTGATATAGTAATAATCACAACCTAACGATGTTTTTAGCTAACCACTTGTAAATATTTCCAATTTTGAAAAAATAAATTACGCAAATGTACTGGAACTTTTTCCTCGAAATCAGTGACCAATACTCAAAATAAAAATCAAATGGATACCCAGAGAGTCCAAAATGCACAAAACAAATTTCGAAGTCCTTCAAAACTATCTAGAGTCTCAAATCATTGGTCAAAAAGAGCTCGTTAAGCAACTGATGATCGCCCTTTTAGCAGATGGTCATATCCTCGTTGAAGGACCTCCCGGCTTAGCAAAAACTCGTGCAGTAAAATCATTGGCTGACTGTGTTGAGGGTGACTTCCACCGTATTCAATTCACTCCCGATCTGTTGCCAGCTGATTTGACGGGTACCGACATCTTCCGTCCTGAGACTGGGGAGTTCACTTTCCAATCAGGCCCGATTTTCAACTCATTGATTCTAGCGGATGAGATCAACCGTGCTCCGGCGAAAGTTCAAGCGGCAATGCTGGAAGCGATGGCAGAAAAACAAGTAACTGCCGGTCGAAAAACCTATGCGCTGCCTGAGCTATTTTTGGTAATGGCAACACAGAACCCAATTGAACAAGAAGGGACTTACCCGCTACCGGAAGCTCAGTTAGACCGATTCTTGCTTCACCTAGAGGTTGAATACCCAGATATGGAAAGCGAGCTTGAGATCTTACGACTCAACCGTGGTGAGGCTCAAGGTAACGAATCAGCTCAGCCACAACAGATATCTCAGCAAACGATCTTTGAAGCGCGCCAAGAAGTGCTCAACACTCACATGGCAGACACCATTGAGCAGTACATCATCAGACTGGTTATGGCGACTCGCCAACCTAAGCAATACAGTGACCAACTTGATCAATGGTTAGACATGGGTGTCAGCCCGCGTGCAACCATTGCGTTAGACCGTTGTGCCCGCGCTCACGCTTGGCTTGCAGGACGAGATTACGTCACTCCACAAGACGTTCAAGCGATGGCATTCCCTGTGTTACGCCACCGTCTACTGCGCAGCTACCACGCACAAGCTGAAGGTGTCACCGCAAACCAAGTGATCGCACACCTTATTTCATTGGTTGGCAGCGCATAGGGATACGCGCATGAATAATCAACTACCCAACCATAGTGACGGCGTCACGTTAAATCTGGATGAGCTGCTGCAATACAAAGCGCAGTCTGTTCGCTGGTTGCCTCCCGCCAAGAGCCTTTGGTCACAGCTTAACGGCCAACACGAGAGCAACCGTAAAGGTCGCGGGATGAATTTCTCTGAAGTTCGTCAATATCAAGCGGGAGATGACATTCGCAGCATTGATTGGCGTGTAACAGCCAGAACGGGCAAAGCGCATACCAAACTTTTCTCTGAAGAACGAGAACAGCCTGTCATTTTATTCTTGGATCTATCAAGCAGTATGATTTTCGGCTCAACCTTGTTGCTGAAATCGGTTCAACTTGCACACTTTGCTAGCCAACTGTGCTGGCTTACTGTGGCTCAAAAAGATCGAATTGGCGCGGTGATCGATACTGGCAAAGAGGTCATTGAGATTAAGCCAAGTGCAAGCAACCATGCTCCACTGCGTATTTTGCAAAAAGTCATAGAAATCAATAATACGGCACTGACTAATCACGACAATCATAATGACACGACCTTAGAGCATGGACTGAAATCTCTGCACCAGCTTTGCCCTAAAGGAAGCGATATTATTATGCTCAGTGACTTTGTGCGTTACCAAGAAAGTGACTACTCACTTATCAGTCAAATTCGCCGACACAACAGAGTACGTCTTGTGCATTTCTACGACCCGCTAGAGCAAGGTGAAACCACCTATAAAGGCTCTAAACAGGTCACCGATGGCAGCAAAACTCAATGGTTTAATTTCTCTTCTAATAAAGAAAAGCAAAAGCTTAACCATGCTTTTTCGCTTAAGAAACAGCAGCTCCAACAGATGGGGTTATCTCTCGCGATACCTTATAGCTCGCTGTCGAGTACGCAGTCACTCATGAGCCAGATATCAGGAGCTCAGTCATGAAACAGCCCTTAGATTTAAGTCCGGTGATTGCGCCAGACGCCCCGACTTGGTGGCCTTTGGCGTGGGGTTGGTGGGCAGTCATTATCACAGCCATTTTCCTGATTTCCTTGGTGTTTTTCATTCTAAAACGTAGAAAAAACAATCAACAGGCGAAACAAGAAGCGCTGTCTTACTTTAGTAATAGTCAGTCCCAAGATGGCTTGTCTCCGAGCAAAGCTCAAGACATCGTTCGTCAAGCAGCACTGAGCTATTTCCCTCGTGAAAAAATTGCAGGTTTGTCTGGTGATGATTGGTTGAAGTTCTTAGATGCGCAATTGGCGAAGCCGTTATTTGTAGCAAAACAATCCCAGTGGCAACAAGCGCTCTATCAAGATGTAGCCCTTATGAACGACGAACAGAAAAAGGCTCAACAACAATTAGTTAATGATTGCGAAACTTGGCTTCGTAAAGCCCTTCCTCCTAAGCGAGGTCTTTATGAGTGATTTTCTAAGCCCTATGTTTCTAAGCGGGGACTTGCTAAACATCGAGTTCGTTTGGTGGTGGATGTTCTTCATCGCGCCACTGCCGTTGCTCGTTTACTTGTTCTCACCAAAGTCAGAATCAAGCCATGTCCTAAGACTTCCATTTCTGCCAGAAGACAGTAATACCAAAACACCGAGCAGTCGCTTACCAAAGGCGTTGTCCGTGATTATCTGGCTTCTGCTGGTTACGGCGAGCGCGCGCCCTGTATGGTATGGCGAACCGGTAGAGTTTCAACCGAAACATCGTGATTTGATGTTGGTTGTCGACCTCTCCTATTCGATGAGCCAAGAAGACATGCAGTTCAATGGCGAATACATCGACCGCTTGTCGGCGGTGAAACGCGTATTGAGTGACTTTATTGAGCGACGAAAAGGCGACCGAGTTGGACTGGTGTTATTTGCTGATCACGCCTACTTGCAGACCCCGCTTACGCTAGATAGAGATACGCTTTCACAACAGCTCAATCAAGCGGTGTTAAAGCTGATTGGTACTCAAACAGCGATTGGTGATGGTATTGGTCTTGCCACCAAAACCTTTGTCGATAGCGATGCGCCCCAACGTGTAATGATTCTACTCAGCGACGGCAGTAATACCGCCGGGGTATTAGACCCATTAGAAGCGGCGGATATTGCAAAGAAATACGACGCAACGATTTACACCGTGGGTGTCGGTGCAGGCGAGATGATGGTCAAAGAGTTCTTCATGACGCGCAAAGTCAATACTGCTCAAGACTTGGATGAACGTACACTAATAGAAATTGCCAAACGCACCGGCGGTCAGTACTTCCGAGCGCGTGACAGCAAAGAGTTAGCGACGATTTACGACACCATTAACCAGTTAGAGCCCGTGACGAACGCCACTAAGATCTGGCGACCGCAACAAGAGTGGTTTGTATGGCCACTGTCGGCGGCAATGTTCTTCGCATTTATGCTGTTAGCCATTAGGAGAAACAATGTCTAACTTTACTTTTATCTACCCATATTGGTTCTTGGCGCTTGCCGTGCTGCCCGCTATTTGGTGGCTGAGCAAGACACAGTCCAAACAAGGATTACTCGCGTCACACATCGCCCGTTACTTGGCGCCAGAATCAAGCAAGCCATCGAAAAATCGCAGTACTTACTTCGGTATTTGGTGGCTGGTCGGCGTTATTGCGTTAGCTGGGCCAAGCTTCGAGAAAAACGAACAACCAAGCTTTGAAAAAACGCAGGCACGAGTTGTGATCATGGACATGTCGATGTCAATGTATGCCACCGATATTAAGCCGAATCGCTTAACTCAAGCGCGATACAAGGCTCTTGATCTGCTTTCATTATGGAAGGAAGGGCTAACAGGCATGGTGGCGTATGCTGGGGATGCTTACACCATTAGCCCGCTAACGTCAGACATCAACACCATCAAAAACCTAGTGCCTAACCTATCGCCAGATATCATGCCTTATCAAGGTGGTGATGCCGCATCAGCCGTTAAGCTTGCGATTGATATGATGACTCGCGCGAAGATCTACCAAGGTGATTTGGTATTGATTGCTGATGACATCGATGACCAAGAGAAGAAGCAGATCGACTCCCTACTCTCTGGCAACGATTGGACATTGTCGATTCTAGCTGTAGGGAGTGAAAACGGTGCGCCAATCTCGTTACCTACGGGGTCGATGCTGCAAAGCGACTCAGGACAAACCGTGGTGGCAAGAACCAACTTGAAGAACATGCGCGAGCTTACACGCAGCTATGGTGGCACGTTCACTGAAGTTCAATTTGATAACTCAGATGTTGAACACATCGCGAGCTACCTCGACCGCGTTGCAACAACATCGGAAGTAACCAAGACCAAGAACTCACTCAACACCAGAGTGAACAACGGTTTCTGGTTACTGCCTTTGCTATTACTTCCGGCACTTGGATTATTCAGGAAAGGGGTTATTTGGTGTGCCTTAGCTGGAGTTATCTCTTTTAGCCAACCAAATACTGCGTTTGCGAACCCGTGGAAAACCAATGATCAAGTAGGCTATCAGCTGTATCAGGACGAGGACTTCCAACAAGCTGCTGAACAGTTCACCCAACAAGAGTGGAAAGGCATTGCTCAATACAAAGCCGGTGATTTCGAAGCCGCAGAGCAGACGCTGCAAGAGCTTTCTAGTGAAGATGCTCGCTACAACCTTGCTAACGCTCAAGCCCAACAAGGTAAGTACGACCAAGCGATCCAAGAGTATCAACGTATTCTTGAAAGCAACCCTGAACATGCTTATGCGAAGAAGAACCTAGAGATTGTCGAACAGGCTCAGAAGCAACAGCAACAGCAACAG